>JADHNL010000022.1 GCA_016779525.1 SAR86 cluster bacterium
TGCTCAAGTTATTTTTTTCCCCAATATCAATAGATTATTAAGAGCAGGCATTTATCTGGGCATGGGTCTTATTTCCCTACCGTACTTTTCAATGATGTTTGAGGTATTTTCAGTTGCTCACAGCGTGTTGATAATTGTGAGTGCTTTTCTTTATGTAATTGGTGCAGTGGGTTACGGTCTCAAATACCCAAAACTGTCTCCAAAAATTTTTGGGTACCATGAAGTTTTTCATTCTATGGTATCAATAGCTGCAATTCTCCACTTTATAGTGATCTATTCGATAATTTAGGCGACAATATCAATCAGAAAGTGGCTCCCCGAACTGGGCTCGAACCAGTGACCCACTGATTAACAGTCAGTTGCTCTACCAACTGAGCTATCGGGGAACAGATTGGAATTATAACAACAATTTTAAAATATAAAACAATGTCAGGCTTCAAAGTAGTTTCGGATTTTAAACCAACTGGAGATCAGCCCAATGCCATAAATTCAATATCTAAAAACCTTAATGATGGTCTGTTAAACCAGATCTTGCTTGGTGTAACAGGATCGGGTAAGACTTATACCATAGCGAAAGTGATTGAAGAGACGCAAAGACCTGCAATAATTATGGCTCCTAATAAAACCCTGGCTGCACAGCTTTATGGTGAATTTAAAGATTTTTTCCCCAACAATAGAGTTGAGTATTTTATTTCATATTACGACTACTATCAGCCAGAAGCTTATGTTCCATCCTCTGATACTTATATAGCCAAGGACGCAAATATTAATGAACATATTGAGCAGATGCGTCTATCTGCAACCAAAGCACTTATAGAATCAAATGACACAATTGTAGTAGCTTCAGTTTCTGCAATTTATGGTCTCGGGGATCCAAAATCGTATTTAAAGATGATTTTAAATCTAAGCAGGGGAGAGGTTGTAAATCAAAGAGATATCCTAAGACAATTATCAACCATGCAATATTCAAGGAATGATTTGGATTTTCAAAGGTCTAACTTTCGAGTCAGAGGAAATATAATTGATATTTTCCCAGCAGAATCAGAAAAGGAGTCGGTCAGAATTGAACTCAAAGGCGACAAAATATCAGAAATATCTTTTTTTGATCCCCTCACAGGAGCTGTACTATATGAAGTGCCAAGGGTCACAATATTTCCAAAAACTCACTACGTAACCCCCAAAAAAACAATCGAAAAAGCCATCGAAGAAATAAGATCAGAACTGCAATTAAGGCTTAAAGAGCTTAAAGCAACTAATAAGCTACTTGAAGCGCAAAGACTTGAAGAGAGAACAAATTACGACCTAGAAATGTTACAAGAGCTGGGATTTTGTAATGGAGTTGAAAATTATTCTAGGTATTTATCTGGCAGGTCTGCTGGTGAGGCACCACCTTGCCTCTTTGACTATATCCCAAAAAACGCGATTGTGTTTGTAGATGAATCGCATGTTTCTGTACCGCAAATAGGCGGCATGTTTAAAGGGGACAGGTCAAGAAAAGAAACATTAGTTGAATATGGATTTCGATTGCCAAGTGCATTGGATAATAGACCTCTAAGATTTGAAGAGTGGAATAAGATTGCACCTCAAAGAGTGTTTGTTTCGGCAACACCAGGCAAGTGGGAAAAAGAAAACACTGATACAAAAGTTGAATTACTTGTCCGACCAACTGGATTGGTAGATCCAGAAGTTGAAATACGGTCAGCTCAACATCAAGTTGAGGATATTTTGGAGGAAGTTCAAAAAACTTCACAAAAAGGCTTTAGAAGTTTGATTACTACACTAACTAAAAAAATGGCGGAAGATCTAACCGACTATATGCATGACAAAGGCATTAAGGTTAGATACATGCATTCGGATATTGATTCTGTCGAGAGAGTAGAGATTCTTAGAGATTTAAGGCTTGGAGCATTTGATGTTCTGATAGGGATCAACTTGCTCAGGGAGGGATTGGACCTTCCAGAAGTTGGGTTCGTTGGAGTTTTGGATGCAGACAAAGAGGGTTTTTTAAGATCAGAAGGATCACTTATTCAAACAATTGGTCGGGCTGCAAGAAATGTTGAAGGCAAAGCAATTTTATATGCCGATAAAATTACTGGCTCAATTGAAAGAGCAATAGGAGAAACTAATAGAAGAAGAGAAATTCAGAAGCAATACAACATACAACACAACATTACCCCAAAAACTGTTACCTCAAAAATAAAGGATGTTATGCAGGGGGCACGAATAATAAAAAAAGAGAAAAAAAATAAAAAGAACCTTGATGTTGAATACGATATTTCAGAAATTAATTATAGGAATATTGGAAAGGAGATAAAAAAAATAGACAAATTAATGCGACAATCTGCAAAGGAGCTAGATTTCGAAAAAGCCGCTTACTACAGAGATCTAGTTAATGAGCTTAAAGAAAAAATTTTAATTAACAAAGCATAATGGCCCGAAAAATAATTTTTTATGAAGGGGATAGCATTCTTAATGAATTGGATATTCAAAGAATTTTCAAGAACGCAAATATTGATCTCCAATCTAAATATATCTTTTGTATTCTTTTTAATGATCAGCCTGATATTAATGAAATAGAAAAAATAAAAACGCTACTAAATGCCCAAGATCTAAAATTTGAACCTAATTTAATCTTTACACCCAGAGCCGGAACTATAAGCGCTTGGTCAAGCAAGGCACAAGATATCTTTAATAATATTGGCATTAAGAGGGTGTTAAGAATAGAGAGATTTAAGGCATTTTTTGCAGGTGAAGAGGATAAAGATTTGGTCAAGAGTAAATTGTTTGATCGTATGACAGAATCTTTGTTCGACCATATTAATGAAACAGCTTCAATCTTTAATAAAAGCAATAGAAAGAAAACCAATATTTTCGATATCCATAAGGATAATGATTTATTAATCAGATTAAATACAGAGCTTGGCCTAGCTCTTAATCAACACGAGATTGAGTATTTAAACTCTTTATTTCAAAAACTTGAAAGGGGGATAACCGATGCAGAGTTAATGATGTTTGCTCAAATTAATTCTGAACATTGTAGACATAAAATATTTCGATCTAATTGGCAGACTGATATTCCTTTTGCATTTGATAGCTTGTTTGATGCAATTAAATCAACAACAAAGAAATCAATGAAACATGTGAAGTCTGCATACCATGACAACTCTGCGGTAATTGAATCATTTTCAAAGTCAATGCTTGAAGTAGGTGGCGACAACATTTATAAAAAGTTTAATGACAGTGTGCATACAACTATTAAAGTTGAGACACATAATCATCCCACTGGAATATCACCATATGAGGGTTCTGCGACAGGAAGTGGTGGGGAAATAAGAGATTGTTCGGCAACTGGAAGAGTGGCTAGACCAAAAGCTGGTTTTATGGGCTTATGCTTATCGCATCTGAGACTAGGTGAAGATCTAGAAACTTGGGAAGATCCTCTATTTAAACCTAGTCATATGGCATCACCAAAAGAAATTATCAATGAAGCTCCATTAGGCTCAGCATCCTATAACAATGAGTTTGGAAGGCCGGCAATTTATGGTTACTTTAGAACCTTAGAGCACAAAGGCTATGGCTACCATAAGCCTATAATGTTAGCAGGCGGCTTGGGGTCAATAAAAGATACTCTAATTCAGAAAGGACAACCTGAGTCAGGAGATTTGGTAATAGTTCTTGGAGGACCTGCAATGCTTATTGGTTTAGGTGGCGGATCAGCTAGCTCAACCAAAGACTCATTAAGCTCAGATCTTGATTATGTTTCTGTACAAAGATCGAATCCTGAAATGCAAAGAAGAGCTCAACAAGTTTTAGATAAATTTAATGCTAGAAACTCAAAAAACCCAATTTCATTCATTCATGATGTGGGTGCTGGAGGAATCTCAAATGCCATTCCCGAATTAGCAAAGGATACCAACTTAGGAGTTAGCATATCATTAGAAAAAGTTAACTGTGCCGACGATACAATGTCTCCAATGGAGATTTGGTGCAACGAATCTCAAGAAAGATATGTGTTCAGCATTCCAAAACAAAAACTGCCTGCACTAGATCAGATATGCAAACGGGAAAGATGTCCATATTCTGTCGCTGGCGAGCTAACATCTGAAAAAATAGTTAAAGTAAGTTATAGAGATGAGGTAGTTGTTGATTTGACACTGGCTGATTTATTTGGAGATATTCCTTTACCAAAACTTATAGCCAATGACTATGACCGATCATCGGAAATTGAAGAGCTGCCACACCAAAACATTGAGCAACACCTATTAACTATACTTAGATTCCCAGCTATTGCCTCTAAAAAGTTTTTGATTACCATTGGTGACAGAACGGTTACTGGATTGGTGTATAGAGACCAATTCATTGGTAACAAGCAAGTTCCAGTTAGCGATTATGCTGCAACTTTGGATGATTATGATGGTTATTCAGGTCAGGTAGTGGCAATTGGCGAGAAACCATCCATTGCAATTGGGAATCCTGAAGCATCGACAAGAATGGCTATAGCTGAGGCACTAACGAATGTAGTTGGAGTAAAGCATCAGTCTCTGAGTAACATTGCCTTTTCAGCAAACTGGATGAGCTCAACCAAGAGCTCAGACGAAAGAGGAGATCTAATACGAGGAGTTCAGGCCCTTACAAATCTCGCGGATTACTTAGGCGTATCTATACCTGTTGGTAAAGACTCTTTGTCAATGAATACAATATGGAGCGATGAGATTGAAAGAGCAGTAACTTCGCCCATGACTCTAAATATTTCAGCTTTTTCTAATGTGGAGGATCTAAGAGTTAGCGTTACCCCAGAATTAAGTGATTCAGAATCAACGCTCCTACATGTTTGGATTAATCAAGGAGATTTCCGTATGGGGGGAAGCTGCCTATACCAGTGCTATGATCTTTATGGTGGGTCTACACCTGATATAGATAATCCAGAGAAGTTAAAAAGACTTTTTAATGCAACGCAAAAAATTCTCTCAAAGGGCATGATCACAGCTCTGCATGATATTTCTGATGGTGGTCTTATAACTGCTTTATGGGAAATGGCACTATGCAGCAATACAGGCCTTGATATAAATCTAAAAATTTCGGATAAGAGTGAATTAATTCCTATGCTGTTTTCTGAAGAGGTTGGTATAGTGGTGGAGGTTCCTAATGATCGTTTAAAAGAAGTAAAAGATTATTTTGTGAAGAAAGATCTTTATTTTCAAGAGGTTGCAAAAAAATCTAATCATTCAAAATTCAGATTGCTTAATTTTGGTGAGGAAGTTTTCTCCCAAAGTATTGGTGAGCTGTATAAAGCTTGGGACGATGTTTCATTTAAGGTACAGTCTATGCGAGATAACCATGAAAGTGCTGAGTCAGAAAGAAAAGCTTTTCTTGAGAACGATAAATACCTAACACCCAAAATCACTTTTAAGATTCCAGAGACTAAAAATAATATCTTTGACAAAAAACCGAAGGTTGCCCTCCTGAGAGAGCAGGGTATTAATGGGCACTACGATATGGCTGCTGCACTAATGGCAGTCGGTTTTGAAGTTGTGGACATTCATTTGAGTGAAGTTGGAACTAGTATCAAATCTTTAGATAAATTTAGTGGGCTGGTTATCCCGGGTGGTTTTTCTTATGGCGATGTTTTAGGTGCCGGTAATGGGATGTCTAGAACAATTATGTTTAAGCCAAAACTAAAAAAGATTTTTAAATCTTTCTTTGAGGATAAAACTAAGTTTGCTTTTGGAGTATGTAATGGTTGTCAATTTCTTTCAGGCTTAAAAGACATTATTCCTGGAGCAAATCATTGGCCAAAATTCATTAGGAACGAGTCAAATCAATATGAGTGCAGACTAGTCCAGTTGCAAATAAAAAATTCAAGATCAATCTTTTTTGAAGGTATGCAAGATAGTGTTATTCCAGTCATGGTTTCTCATGGAGAGGGGCGAGCCACATTTGAAGATGTTCCTCAAAATGTCGTAGCCTCATATGTTGACCCATCCCATAATGCTTCACGAGTCTATCCATTTAATCCTAATGGCTCACATGAAGGTATTGCTGGGGTCTGCAATGATGATGGTCGAATAATGATTATGATGCCTCACCCTGAACGAACCTACTTAACCAAACAATTTTCTTGGGCGCCGTCGGAATGGGGAGAGCTATCTCCTTGGTTTAAAATTTTTGAAAATGCCTATAAGTTCGCTAAGAAAAATTAATTGTCCAGCACATTATTGAATACCTTGCCAACTCCTTCTTTTAGGTAAAGCTCTATTGTCATCTTGACAGTGCGAAACGCAAGATCATCCCAAGGTATATCATCGATATGAAAAAGTTTCACTTCACTACTTTCTGGAGTTGGTCCAAAATCGTCATTTACAACTAAACCTGTAAAGAATGTATAGATTTGATTGATTCTAGAAACACTAATGACGTTAAAAAGCTCCACATCTTTTACAAGTAGTTTGGCTTCTTCTTGTGTCTCTCTGAGGGCACCTTCTTCAATACTCTCACCATTTTCAAGAAAGCCAGCAGGCAAAGTCCAATACCCTGATCTTGGCTCTATTGATCTTTTGCAAAGTAGAATTTCGTTATTCTTTGTATAGGGCAAAACTCCCGTTACGATATTTGGGTTGGAATAAAAAATTTCTCCGCACTCTGAGCAAATATCCCGAGGCAGATTGTCATCATCGGGTATTCTTTTTTCAATATTTGCTGAGGAACAATTTGAACAAAAATTCATAAAGATTACAGATACTCATTATAATAAAGATATGATTTACAGCCTAGGGAATTTGTATCCTAACTTTAATAAAGACACAGTTTGGATAGCGAAATCTGCAGATATTATAGGGAATGTTGTATTGGAAGACGATGTTTCAGTCTGGTTTAATGTAACCATTAGGGGAGATAACGATGAAATTAAGGTTTGTAGAGGAGCAAATATTCAAGATAACTCTGTTATTCATACCGATGCAGGAATTAAGGTTGTAATAGGAGAGAACGTTACTCTAGGTCACAAAGTAATATTGCATGGTGCTAATGTTGGGGCAAATACAATCGTTGGAATGGGCAGTGTTTTGATGAATAATTCTCAAATTGGTGAAAATTGCATAATTGGAGCAAATTCACTAATTACAGAAAGCAAAGAATTTCCAAAAAATAGTTTGATTATGGGAAGCCCAGCTAAATTAATCAGAGAGTTAACGAAAGAAGAGATTGAATTTTTATCATTGAGTGCCAAACATTACATTGAGAAATCAAAATACTTCAGCAAAGAGTTAAAAAATGCAGATTAATCAACTAAGAAGTGCTTTTCTAAATTATTTCAAATCAAAAAATCATAAGATTATGGATTCAAGTGATTTGGTTCCGCATGGCGATGAAAGTTTGTTATTTACCAACGCAGGGATGGTGCAGTTTAAGGATACATTTTTAGGTGCTGAATCAAGAGATTATTCTGCAACCACATCACAAAAATGTTTAAGAGTTGGCGGCAAGCACAATGATCTCGAGAACGTCGGTTTTACCACTAGACACCAAACATTTTTTGAAATGCTTGGGAATTTCAGTTTTGGAGAATACTTTAAAAAAGAGGCAATACATTATGCTTGGGAATTCTTAACGGAGGAATTGAAGTTGCCTAGAGATAAGCTTTGGGTAACAGTGCATAAAGACGATATTGAGTCTGAGGAAATTTGGTTTAAAGAGATAGGAATAGATCCTAAACTATTTTCAAGATTGGGCGATGAAGATAATTTTTGGGCGATGGGCGATACAGGTCCATGCGGACCTTGCTCCGAAATTTTTTACGATTACGGTCCAAGCTTTGAAGGCGTTCCACCTGGTGAAGGCGATACAGGTGAAAGATATGTTGAAATATGGAATTTAGTTTTCATGGAGTTCAACAGAGATGTGGATGACAATTTAACTCCACTTCCTAATAAGTGTGTTGATACTGGAATGGGTCTCGAAAGGATTTGTTCAGTGTTACAAAAAGTAGGGTCTAATTTTGAAGTCGATGTCTTTAAAAACTTTAAAGAAAAAATACAACCATTATTTCCAGAACCTAACGATCAATCTTTAAACGTAATTGCCGATCACCTTAGAGCGATATTCTTTTTGATGGCAGAACAGATTTACCCTTCAAATGAGGGGCGAGGCTATGTGGTTAGAAGATTAATCAGAAGAGCAGTACGACATGGCTATAAAATGGGAATAAGAGAACCCTTTCTGTTTAAATCACTAGGCTACTATAAGAATTTCCTAGAAAATGATTTCACCAATGAATACAAAAACCTTGAATTGGTGGGAGAGAAGCTTAAATTTGAAGAGGAATCTTTCTTTAAAACATTGGCCTTGGGCATAAAGATATTTGAAGATAATTTGCCAACCTCTAAAAAATCAAAATTAAGTGGGGAAATAGCATTCAAGCTGCACGATACTTATGGCTTTCCTATTGATTTAACTAAAACGATGTTGGAGGAAAGGGGTTTTGAGCTGGAAGATAATATTTTTGAAGCATTAATGAAAAAGCAAAAAGAGGGCTCAAAGCAGCACTCAATGTTTAATGCCAAAGATCTTGTTGTAGATTCTGGCCTTGAATCCCAATTCTTGGGTTACAAAGAAAGTTCAGCCAACGGAGTGTGTCTGGCTTTATTTGATACAGATGGAAAACCTCAATCTAGTTTAAAGCAAGAAGGGTTTGCAATTTTTTCAACCACTCCTTTTTACGCAGAATCAGGCGGCCAAATTGGAGATACTGGGGTTGCAAAAAATGAAAACACCTATTGTTTAGTCGAGGATTGTAAAAAGTCAGGCGATTTCCATATTCATCATATTAGAATTTTGGATGGCACAATTTCAGTTGGTAAGAGTTTTGATTTAACAATTGATCTTGAGCGAAGGGAAAAAATAATGAGAAATCACTCGGCAGCCCATCTGCTTCATTCTGCTCTTAGAAAAACTCTTGGTGATGGAGTTGAACAGAAAGGATCCTTGGTAAGCGATGAAAAACTAAGATTTGATTTCTCTTATGAACGCAAACTGTCAACAGAACAAATATCGGAAATAGAAGATTTGGTAAACGAGCAAATAGGTAATGAAATAGCAACACAAACCAGGGTTATGAGTTATGAGGATGCTCTAGAAACTGGTGCTTTAGCCTTTTTTGGCGATAAATATGGCGATAATGTCAGAGTTTTAAACATTGGTGGTGATTTTTCGGTAGAATTTTGTGGAGGCACTCATGTAAAGAATACTTCGGATATTGGTGGTTTGGTCATAACTAGCGAATCGTCTGTATCGGCAGGAGTTAGGAGGGTAGAAGCAATTACTGGTTCAAATTTAGTCAAAAAATCAAAAGAAGCCATATCTTTAATTGATAAAATTGAAGGTTTACTGAATGTTCCATCTGAGAATGTAGTAGAGAAAATCCAAGATCTAATAAAAGAGAACAAAAAATTAAAAGCCAATAAAAAGTCAGAAAAAAGTTTAAGCTCAGAAACTTTGTCTTCGGAAACTTTTAAAACTAAAAAAGGAGATGGAGAAGCAATTCTCTATAAAAACGCTTCTATTGATATGCTTAGAAGGCAAGCTGACAAAGCTTTAAAAGAGGACAGCAAGTCCTTTTCAATTCTGTTGTCAGATGAAGGCGATAAACTATCTTATATTGTCACCTCTATTTTGGAAGATAATACTGCCAAGGTGCTTATTGATTTAGTTAACAATTGCTTTAATGGTAGAGGTGGAGGCAGAAATGATTTTGCACAAGGTGGCAGCCAAGAGGTTAATGACCTTCCAAAAAAATTTGACGCTCTAGCAGAGGAAATCAAAAAGTTAATTTAAAAATGAAAAAATTTGTTGGGTTTGTATTTCTTGCTATTGTCTTGTCTAACTGTTCACCAAATTTGGTTGATTCATCTGCAAATAATAAAATTAAAGTTTCGTCAGCTCAGCTTACAACCATTGGATCAGTTGAAGATAATCTATATGTTTTTCGTGGCATACCCTATGCTGAGCCACCTGTAGGTGATTTACGTTGGAAAGCGCCCAGACCATTTTCATCGAATGAAATTGTCGATGCTACAAGATTTAAAAATGAGTGCATACAACCTGAAGATAATTCTTCACTTTTCAATAGAAGTCTCATTACAGGCGATGAAGATTGTCTCTACTTAAATATATATGTGCCTAAGAATAGTTCTGAAATAGGAAAAAATAAACTACCAGTAATGTTTTGGATTCATGGTGGATCCAATATCTGGGGTTCAGGAAGTTTTTATGATTATTCAAGATTGGCCGAGCGTAAAGACGTCATAGTTATAACCATCAATTATAGATTGGGTATTTTTGGTTGGTTTGCCTCAGATTTCATTAGGGATACCTCAAGTGGACTAGACCAGTCAGCAAATTTTGGCCACTTAGATATACTTGAAGGCCTTAGGTGGGTACAAAATAATATTGCTGCTTACGGTGGCGATCCAGAGAATGTAACAGTCTTTGGCGAGTCGGCAGGAGGCCATAATATACTTACACTTCTAGCCTCACCTTTATCTGATGGGCTGTTCCATAAAGCCATCAGTCAGTCTGGATATGTTACATCTCACTCTCTAGAATTTGCCACATCGGAATCTGAATTATCCTCAGAAAAAATATTTGAAGAAGACATAAAGTATTCTGTAAACTCAAATGAAATAGTCGACTATTTACGTAGCCTCAGCTCTGAAGAAGTTTATGAAAAATATATTGATACGGCAGAAAAGCATCCTTATCCCATAACACCAATTACCATTAGAGACGGTATTGTCGTGCCTAAAAATGGCATTTATGAGGGTCTTGAAAATGTTGATCCAAATATAGTTGTTGTTGCAGGAACAAATAAAGATGAGATGAACTATTGGTATATCAATTCAGATTATTTTTATCAGACCACCCTTGAGGTTAGAAGAACCTTAAAAAGAAGCGAAGAAAATCTAAGAAGCTGGAATAAATACCGAAGCGATATATGGCGTTATAGAGGAGCAGAGGAACCCTTAAGAAGAATGAGTGAATCAAATGATAATCTTTATTCTTATAGATTTGATTGGGATGAGCAACTAAATGGTTTCGCTGGTGATTATAGTCTTTTCTTGGGTGCTGCCCACGGCCTAGACATTCCTTTTTTATCCGCATCCTTCGATATGCCACCTATAACTTGGTACATCAAACCAATACTTTTCCCAGATTCATCTGCTTCAGGTAGAGATGCCTTAAGTGATCAGATGATGACGTTCTGGTCAAATATAGCAAAATATGGCGATCCTAATGCTTTTGGAAAACAACAGAACTGGAAAAAATTTACTTTAGAAAATCAATCTTATTTAACTCTAGATAATCCAGAAGCAGGCTTAATTCAGATGACCAATGATCCTGTTAAGCGCAGCCATCTGCTAGAAGAACTGGAATCAGATTCCACTTTGGAAATTAAAGAAAGGTGTCTTTTGGGCTGGATTGCAGTAAGGCAATTTTCAGAATTTAATAATCCAAAACCACCATTTAGCTTTTGCAGTGACTTTTCTGAAGAGGAGCTTTTTCTTTTTAGAAGAGAAGTTGAAGGTTCAGACTAATACTTAATAATTTTGTAGTATCATAACTCTTCCGGAGAGG
>JADHNL010000005.1 GCA_016779525.1 SAR86 cluster bacterium
CATCTGCTTCTTTTAACTGGTTAATGACTTTCTTTAAAACTTTAACTGCTCCTAGCACATTCACACTAAAATCATTCACAAAATCATCTTCTTTGAGCATTGCGAAGGGTTTTAGATTTATAGTCCCAGGAAAATAAACCAAACCATCGATATCAGCGATACTATCCAGCTCATTGAGATCGCCACCCAAATCCAAAGTACCCTCTGATCTTGATAACGAAATAAATTCTCTATCTGAATTTTCTTTAAGAGCCAAGGCGATAGCTGAGTTGCTGCCTATTAATAATGTTTTTGCCATAGGGTTTAAATGAGGATTAAATTATTTTTTTAAAGATCCATTAATGAGCCATCATTAAAGATTAGCTCATTAACTTCTTCAGTAATGAAAGGCGCAAAAGGATGCATCAAGGTTAATAGTTTTTTCAACATGGGGTGCAGGTTACTGGTTTCACCCGATGCTTTGCATTCTTCAATATAGCGATCGCAAAACTTACCCCAGAAGAATTCGTAGACCTCGTTCATGGCAAAATCGAGACGATATTCCTCAATGTTCTTCTTAATTTGCACTGAGACCTTGTTAAATTCATCTTCAATCCATTTGTCGCTATCGTTTTTGGCAACAAATTCATCGGATACTTTCGGATAGTTGTTAATAAAGCGGGCGGCGTTCCAAATTTTATTGCAGAAGTTGCGGTAACCTTTGAGTCGTCCAAGTTCAAAACTAATGTCCTTGGTATGAGTAGCCAATGAGAAGAAGGTCATTCTTAAAGCATCAGTACCATAAGACTCTATGCCATTGGGAAACTGCTTTCTGGTTTTGCGCTCAATCTTCTCGGCCAAACCTTCTTGCATCAGGTTGGCCGTTCGTTTGGTAACCAGGTCTTCCAAATCAATGCCATAGATAAGATCAATTGGGTCGATGATGTTGCCTTTTGATTTTGACATTTTTTGACCGTTTTCATCCCTAATTAGACCAGTAACATAGACGTCTTTAAAAGGCACTTTGCCAGTGAACTCTAAGCTCATCATCATCATGCGCGCCACCCAAAAGAAAATAATGTCAAAACCCGTTACTAGCAAGCTGGTTGGAAAGTATTTCTCTAGTTTCGATTCTTCAGGCCAACCCAATGAACCAAACGACCAAAGCGATGATGAGAACCAAGTATCTAACACATCTTCTTCTTGAGTCAGTTTCCTGTCATCAAGCTGATAGTGAGTTCTGACTTCTGCTTCATCGAAGCCAACATAGACACTACCTTCATCGTCGTACCAAGCAGGAATTCTATGGCCCCACCATATCTGTCTGCTGATGCACCAATCTTGGATATTATCCATCCAGTTAAAGTAGGTTTTAACCCAATTACCAGGATGAAAGACCACTTCGCCATTATTAACAGCATCATTGGCTTTTTGTGCCATCTCTTGTGTTTTCACATACCACTGAAAGCTGAGTTTGGGTTCGATTACGATATTTGATCGTTCGCCACGAGGCACACTGATGTGATGCTTTTCTTCTTTCACCAGTAAGCCTTTATTTTTAAGTTCTTCAAGCACTGTTTTGCGTACCTTAAAGCGATCTAGATTAGCAAAAGGTTCTGGGACCATGTCATTGGAAAAAGCTTCATCAGTAAAAATATTGATGGGCGCAAAATCTTCGAGATTATTCGAGGTATGTACGACACCCTCAACCTCATGGAGGGCATATTTTTTGCCAATTTCGTAGTCATTAAAATCGTGTCCAGGTGTGATCTTTAAGCATCCTGTACCAAACTTCATATCAACGTACTCATCGCCAATAACTGGAATCTTGCGTCCCACGAATGGCAGATCTACAAACTTACCAATAAAGTTTTTGTACCTATTATCCTTGGGGTTCACGGCCACTGCCATATCACCAAACATGGTCTCAGGCCTGGTGGTTGCAACGGCTAGACTCTCATCGGAATCGGCAATGGGATAGGCAATATGCCAAATCAGGCCATCTTTTTCTTGTCTGACAACCTCAAGATCAGAAACGGCAGTTTTAAGTGCTGGATCCCAATTTACTAGACGATAGCCTCGGTAAATTTTTTCTTTGCGGTAGAGTTCAACAAAAGCTTTGATTACCCCTTGGTAGTAATTGTCATCTAGAGTAAAGCGGTACTTATCCCAATCAACAGTAATGCCAAGGCGTTTCATTTGTGAGGTGATTTTATCTTCTGAAAATTCCTTCCATTTCCAAACTTCATCGACAAATTTATCGCGTCCGTAATCGTCTTTAGATTTGCCCTGATTTCTCAGATTGTTTTCAACCACCATCTGAGTTGCAATGCCAGCGTGGTCAGTTCCCACTTGCCAATACGAGCTCTTTTGATTCATGTGGTGATAACGAGTATAGAAATCCATGATGGCGTACTGAAAGCTATGCCCCATATGCAAAGTGCCAGTCACATTAGGGGGTGGGATTATTTGCGAAAAATAATCTTCGCTATCAGGCCGAGCTAACTCTTTATCAGCCCAAATCTTTGACCATTTCTCTTCTATTTGAATAGGAAAGTATTTTGCTTCCATTAGACTGCAGTATGTTTTAGTTCTATTTGTTTTTGTTTCAAACTAGCATAAAGCTTTCTAGACGCCTCGTTAATAGCTTCATCGCTTTTAGTGGTGTAAACAAAAATACTTTCTGAGGCAACATCGATATCGGTAATGCGGTCGCTCAATATATGTATTTCATCGTAATTTTCATTGGGCTCTGATTCTTGTAGAGCAATATTGCGACTGTATAGATATTCGATCTGCTTGGTATCAAAATATTTTTTCTTTTGAAGAAATTTATATTCAGAAACTAGCCCCTCGTCTTTGAGTACAACACAAATACTTCTTTTGGTTTGAAAGCCTTCGTAAATCTGCTCCAATAAAAAATTCAAGGCAGAACTTTTGGTCTCAAATCCAGAAAAGAACGTAGCAGACATCAACGATTGCTGTTTACAAGCTCAAACAATAGCCCGACAGGTTTTCCTGTAGAGCCCTTATTTTTACCATCACCAATATCGGCAACCCCAGCAATATCCAAGTGCGCCCATTTATAGTCTTCTGTGAATCTTGAAATAAAGCATCCACCTTCAATCGTGCCCGCAGCACGACCTGGAGCTATATTGGCCATATCAGCAAAGTTGGAATGCAGGTAGGTTTGATACTCATCCCATAATGGTAGCTGCCATGCTTTTTCACCAGTTGCTTGTCCGGCCTCAAGAATGTTATCAACCAATTTCTGGTCATTGCCCATAACGCCTGCAGCTACACTGCCCAGAGCAACAATTACTGCTCCTGTTAGAGTTGCAACGTCAACAACGTATTTTGGATTGTATTTGCCTATGTAAGTTAAAACATCACAGAGCACCAATCTGCCTTCGGCATCGGTATTTAGTATTTCTATGGTTTGGCCAGACATGGATGTAACCACATCGCCAGGTTTGGTTGCATTGCCTGCTGGCATATTCTCAGTTAAACCAACGGCACAAACTAGGTTAACTGGAATTTTAGATGCCGCAACAGCACACATGGTGCCAATAACTGAGCCTGCACCAGACATATCCCATTTCATCTCGTCCATCTTGGCTCCTGGTTTGAGACTTATGCCACCCGTATCGAAAGTTACACCTTTACCAACGAGGACGACTGGTTTGCCACCTTTTTTGCCGCCATGATATTCCATGGTGACTAGTTTGGCTGGCTCTACACTACCGCGTGAAACAGACAGCAAAGAACCCATACCTAGTTTTTCCATATCCTCTTCTTCAAGCACTTTAACTTTAAAACCACCAATCTCTTTTGCTAATGCTTTAATCTGATCGGCAATATAGGTTGGCGTGGCATGATTGGCTGGTCTGTTGCCTAGGTTTCTAGCTGTATTAGCACCTCGACCGACATTGAGACCCAGTTCAACCGACCTTTTTAATGCAGCACTACTTTTTTCAACACAAATCTCAACATTTTTAAGAGTTGATTCTTTTTTGGTATTGGGATTGGTATCGGTATATCTGTAGGTTGCTTTCTCGGCAGTTTTCACTAACTCAAAGACAAAGTTTTTATCTTTAAATTGCTGGGTGGTATCAACGTATATGTTGGCTGATTGAACGCCGTACTTATCTAGCGCTATAAACAGCGATGCAAGCCAGCCATCTCTTTTATAGGCAGACTTTTTATTATCAAAATCTCTTACAAATAAAATATCTGCGTTCAAATCCGAGAATTCTTTTGAAATCATTAAAGATGACTTACTGTCATCATCAAAATAGTTGGAAACTTTTGCCTTTATTTCCTTGTCAAAAAGCTTCGTAGATTTAAATAAAACCTTTGAGTAAAAGATAACTTTAAAGTTTAAAGGACTTGCCTCTGAATATTTTTTTAGTTCAACATTTTCTAGTGCTTTGTAGAATGCCATTTTTTCTCCTTTCTGATATTCTTAAGAAGTGATTATTTCACGATTCATCAGTAAAGAAATTATAGTAAACATTTGTTGGGTTTCACTAGTTCTTTTTGGATTAGTTTTATTTTCTAGGTTTAATATTTTTCTTTCTCAGGCCGAAGTGGGCAAAATTTCTGCTGATAGCATATTCATTGCTTTACTGTTATTTTCTCCAGAACTTTTAAATATTATTTTTCCATTAAGTGTATTTCTTGCCGTTGGTTTTGTGCTAACGCCAATTTTTAAAAGCCACAGCACTGTACTTGAGTCTGGCTCTTATTCTCCAACTCGCATGATATGGGATCAAAAGCTACTGATAGCTGGTATCTTTGGTACATCCTTATTTTTAAGTGCTTTCTTGTCACCATATTTCACTGCCAAGGGTCAACAACTTGTTGATCAAGACAATACGTTTGCTGCAAAAATAAGCACTCCTGAGGGTTTGGTGGCTTTGAACCCTAATACTTTTAATGTATTTGGCATAAAAAACGATCAAGATTATTCCGATCTAATTTTTTTTAACTCTCAAGAATTAAAAACATTTCTTTTTGGTGCATCTGGATCAGTGTCTTCTGACGAAGAGGGGTCAAAATTATTGCTAAGCGATGGGTTTCTGTACGACGATGCAAACAAGGCTATATCTAGGTTTGAGAGTGCGGTTATCCCACTTGAGGAGCCAACACTAACAGAATACATTCCAACCTTGGATCTTTATAGAAGTGCTGATCTTGAAAGTATGAGAGTTTTGTTGCAGCGACTGACAATCCCAGTATTTTGTTTAATATCATTGTTATTTAGCATGTCCTTTTCTGCTTATAGCTCTTTTTGGGGGCGTGAAAGAACCTATTTCATTTTGACAATGTTAAATATTTTGTATTTGGTTTTAACCATTGCGCCTTTTGAAAGCAGCGCAAAAAATATATCTCAGTTGTTCGTAAACTTTTTTTCCATTCATTGTGTTGTAGCGGCTCTTACAGTTTCAATTTATTTTAAACAAACTAAAAAATTGTTAGGGTATGAAGGTTTATAGATACATCCTCTCTAGATCCTTTACTTCAGTTTTAGGGGTGCTATTCATAATTACTTCCATAGATTTAGTTTTTAACTTCTTCTCTCAGCTGGAAGACATCAATCAGAATTACTCCTATGCAGATGCATTGGTGTTTTTGCTTCAGTCCCAACCTTTTCGCACGCGAGAATTTATATATCTTTGTTCTGTTGTGGGGCTACTTGTCGTATTTTTAGATAACAATTTCTTAAGAGCGTTTAACTCCTTGCGCCAAGCCGGTCTCAAGAAAATTAATTTTGCTTTATTGGCCTTTTTACCAATAGTAATAATTAATTTGGCATCTTATGAATATCTTGTGCCCGATCTGACAAAGTCAGCTTTTGCCGAACGCAAAGCCAAAGTTAATCAAATGATAAAAGACGAACCCAAGATGGTAGAAATCAGGAAGGTCAAGGATGCTTATCAAATAATATCAGAAGATATTTCGGTCAACTTTACTAGGGCAGGCGATATTGAGCTAATTGCTGAAAACACCGAGGCTTTTAAGAGCCTTAACTACAACTCTAATTTGAAATATCTAAGATCATCGGAGTTGGCTGCAAGCTCTAACTCAGCTTTTGAAAACTATAATCTGATTGTTCAAACCGAGCTGCTAAGAAGAAGCGTTAACTTTTTATCTTATTTTTTTATCTTCATAATAGGGTTGGAAATTTTGCTTTCATTCAATAAAGGATTCAACACTAATAGGATCCTGATTTTTGGCTTTGGTGCCTGTTTGCTGTATTCGTTCTTAGAAACTTTAATTGCAGACTCAATCACAGTGTTTGGATTGCCTTTTTATTTGCAGGCTTTTCCAGTGATTTTTATTCCTATTTATTTATACCTTAAGCGGTTCATTTTCTTTTAATAACTTGAACCTTAAGAATTTTGTCGGTTAAAGTTTGTCTATTTTTATTAAATAACATCCAACCCAACCCAATAACATTAAATAGAATATTTAAAATAAGCCTATAGAATGCATCTCTCTTAGTCAGGTACGATCCATCTAATTTAATTATTTCATGGCTCCAGGTGCTCATGCCAAGTGTTCTTCTGCCATCTGACCAAAAGTAAGAAAAATACCAAAGAGTGGTAAAGAGAAGAATAAGCGGACCAATAATAGTATTTGCAAAGTTATCTTCACCCGACAAAAAGTTATAAATAAAGAGGGATATAAACCCAATTAAAAACCAGCAAGAAGCCAATAAAAAAAGGTCATATGTCAATGAGAATAACTTTGTAAAAATGCTGGGGTAGGTAACTCTTTTTTTCATTTTTGTGATAATGTATCAAAATCTATGAGTAATCAAACAAATACTACACGTACCGACGATAATTGGTTCTTTGGCCACCCCAAGGGGCTGGTAACACTGTTTTTTACCGAGATGTGGGAGAGAATGTCATATTACGGTATGAGAGCCCTTCTTGTTCTTTATATGACTGGAGCCGTAACAGGTTTTAACCCAGGTTTAGGATGGTCGCAATTGGAGGCACAGGCCATATACGGCATATATGTTGGTATGGTTTATTTTATGGTAATCCCCGGCGGCTGGTTGGCGGATAACTTGCTAGGTCACCAGAAAGCAGTGATGCTCGGTGCCATCATCATCATGCTGGGCCACTTCACGCTTGCTATTCCTATCGATCAAACATTCTTTTTAGGTTTAACGCTCGTGGTATTGGGAACTGGATTGCTCAAAGGAAATATCTCTACCATTGTCGGTCAGCTCTATAAGCCTGGTGATGTAAGAAGAGACGCAGGCTACACAATTTTTTACATGTCGATCAATATTGGTTCTTTCTTGGGCTTTTTAATTTGCTCCTGGTTGGGAGAGAAAATTGGGTGGCACTGGGGCTTTGGTGCAGCAGGCATAGGAATGTTTTTTGGTGTACTACAGTACTTTTATTTCAGAAGACTTCTTGGTAGTGCTGGTGAGAAACCCAACGACATGCCTGAAGCCACAAGAGTAAAATACCTCAAATGGTCCAGAGTTTCTGTCGTAATTCTTGCAGCAGTCGTAGCTCTTGGGCTATTTGGCTTTATTAATGTTGATGCTAGATTGTTTGCAGAAAACTTTGCCGTCTTTTTAACCGTTGTGGGCTTCTCATATTTTGCCTATTTATTTTTATTTGCTGGCCTAGACACAGGAGAAAAGAAAAACTTATTTTTGCTTTTAATTCTTTTTATTGCAGCCGCAGCTTTTTGGTCCGGGTTTGATCAGTCAGCTGGTTCGTTAAGTATTTTTGCTCGAGATTATACAGACCTATCCGTTGGTGGCTACATTATTCCTATTGGGTGGCTGCAATTTGCAAACCCATTTTTTGTGGTTGTTTTTGCTCCAATCTTTGCTGGAATATGGACTTATTTGGGTAGAATTAATCTCAACCCAAGCTATCCACTTAAATTTGCTATTGGACTTGGATTCATGGCTCTTAGTTTTATTGTCATGATATTCGCCGTTCAGCTCGCAATGGAAATTGCTGCACCAATTGGCATGCAATGGTTGATAATTACCTATCTAATACAAACATGGGGTGAGCTAGCACTATCTCCAGTCGGTCTTTCTGCTTTCTCAAAATATGCTCCAAAGAATTACGTTGGACAAATGTTTGGTTTGTGGTTCTTAGCTTCAGCAATAGGTGGAGTCTTAGCAGGCCTCCTAGGTGGTGAAGCATTGGATAAAGGGCTAGAAAGCATTTCTCCAGTATTCGAATTTATGATTCAGTACTACGTAGTTATTGCAATTGCGTTGGTAGTAATAGCAGCACTTGGTATCGCTAAATCATCTGATCCAGCTGAGAAATCTTAACCTTAGTCGTTGGATTCGTTAAGTCTTAGGTAGAAAGCTATGTTGTTATCAGCATAGTTTTCTGCCACAAGCATATCTAGGTCAAAATCCAGATTAGTATCTATAAATATTACTTGTGAATCTTGTCCAAAAATATTGCCAAGCTCCATCTCAACATCTGAAGTGGTATTAATTTCATAGGTGACAGTTCCCTCTTCATCATTAACAATGGTGTCTTTAATCCCAAGCACAAAGCTTGCGAAAGCATTATCGGTCTTATCTACATCAAATAAGAAGTCTCCACCATCGATATCAAGGTCGTAGTCGGTAATAAAAAGATTGCTATTGAGACTTATGGAACCTTGCTCTGGGAATGATATATCCGTTTCATTGTCAAGAATATTAATATCACCTTGTTCATATATTCTAAAAGTCGTAGTTGGTGATGGTTGAAACATGTTGCTTGGAGATTGGTCGCCAATTACTAAAAGATCCGAAGCTGGATCGCCATCGAAATTAAAACCAGTAATGATTTTTGCAAGAGGTGCATTGGTTACAACGCTGATATCCTCCCAATCGTTAGTTGAGTCAAATCTTGGGACTGCCACAAAAACACCATTTTCACTATCATCGTAACCAGCCATAACAATATCCAGATTGGCATCGCCATCAAAATCCACAACGGTCCCTCCAGTAATTGTGTATTCATTGATTAGGTCAACGACTGTTTCGGCCTTTTCAAATGCTGGACCATCATCAGCATTTAATAGAACCCAGTATTCTCCAGTTGATGTTAAAAGATACAGGTCTGGCAAGCTGTCTGCATTCCTGTCTACCAGTGTCACAAGCTTTACATTGGCGTTATTAAAATCAAGATCGGTATCGTTGGCAATAAGCTCATTGTTGAGTGCTAGACCTGTTTCTGATCCACTGAAAATACAAACATTGCCTGCGGCAGTCATTGAGTCAAAACTTGTAACAATGACATCATCAAAGCTGTCTCTGTTGATATCAAGCATTGTAATATCACCCGAACCTTTGCAGCTGTCTGCCTCAATCTCAGCAAACACAGGGATAGCTCCTCCAGAAAGTTGAAAATATCTGGTATTTACGTGACTAGCACCCTCATTAAACTGCAGAGCCAAAAAGATATCACCAAGAAAATCATTGTTGAAGTCACCTCTTGCATATGCAGTAACTTTTGCTTCCTGATTGTCGGGCACATCGACCACAAACATTGGATCAGCCAATGGATCTACATCTGTAGAAAAAATGAAATGGTCGGCAGGTGTTTTATTAACGATAATCTCAACTGCTTGGTTTTTAAATTCGTTGTTTCTTCTGCATTCTAAGATATAGATAAATTGACCACCTCGTTTGAGAGTAATTTCTTCAGAGCCCGTTGTTGGTCGCTCACCAGACCAATAACCTCCAGAGGCATAACACTGGCTAGCATTCGACGACCATGATAGCTCAAAAGATTCATTATAATTAGGAGTCTCACTACTTGCGTTTAGTTCTACGACAAGTGGCTCAAGCTCTTCAGGACCATCACTACAGCTAGAAAGGAATAAAATTAATATAGAAAGTAGAAGTTTTTTGTGAAAGTTCATAACGTTAATGCTGTATATTCTATACAAAACTTAATCAATTTGCTCGAACATTTAGATTTAGCAGTATTTGATGATAGATGTTGGTTAAAAGTTCTAATTCTCTCTTTTCAACCTTTTCGTTAATTTTGTGAATTGTCTCAAATTTAGGACCCAGTTCCACAATTTCACATCCGGTCTTGGCCATAAATCTTCCATCCGATGTTCCGCCAGAACAACTTAGTTGAGTTGACTTATTCGTTACACTTAAAATTCCTTCTTGCACGGCTTCGGTAAATTTACCGATTTTTGATGAGTATGGTTGGGCATTGAGGTCAAAATCAATGACATAATCCAACTTTCTTTCATCCAATATGTCGATAATCCTTGCTTTAATTTCTTCAAATGAAATCTCAGGAGAAAAACGTAAATTTAATTTTACGAATACACTATCAGGAGTAACGTTATGAGCTCCTACGCCTGCAGTCATATTTGTTATCTGTAAGGATGTTGGAGGGAAGTGGTCGTTACCTTCATCCCATTTTTCATTTGTTAGCGATTCAATCACAGCTCCTACTTTGTGCAATGGATTATCCACTCGTTCGGGGTAAGCGGCATGACCTTGTTTGCCTTTTATTTCAAGCTCAATGTTTATCGATCCTCTTCGACCTACTCGAATATTGTCTCCAGTTGAACTAATCGAAGATGGCTCTCCAACAAGACACCAGTCGAATTTTTGTTCTCTTTGCATAAGCTCTTCAACAACTTTAACCGTACCATCTTTTGATGGACCCTCCTCATCGGATGTGATCAAGAAAGCAATGGAGTAATTAAGGTTATCTTCTAGTCGATCTATTGCTGACATAAAGCAGGCAATTCCGCCTTTCATGTCACCAGCACCACGGCCGTGGATATAATCTCCATCATCGTGTCCAGAGAAGGGGTCGTATTCCCATTTTTCAACAGGGCCTGTGGGCACAACATCAACGTGACCTAAAAAAACTAAAAGCGGCCCGCCATTATTCTTTACACTCCAGATGTTCTTTACACGCCCAAAATTTAGGTATTCGGTTTCAAACCCTCTGAAGGAAAGAAAATCTTCAATGTATTTTAGACAACCCCCATCATTGGGAGTGACTGAGGCCATCCTTATTAATTCTTTTGTTAGTTTAATTTCCAAAATTAATTATTTACGTGCAGTATTTCGTTTAATGAGAAATTGGTATTGTTTGCCTTACCAATGATTTTACCTGAAACGGAATCTCTTAGGAATAACATATTGCTCACACCACTTAATTCAAGAGCTTTTAAAGTTTTAAGTTCATTATTTTCATCGTCAAGCAAGGTTACTTTTGAGCCTGCGGTAAGGTATAAACCTGCTTCAACTATGCAATTTGCACCTAAAGAAATACCAACGCCAGAATTTGCGCCGACCAATGAATTTTCACCTATGGATACCACTTGATCATTACCTCCAGAAAGGGTTCCCATAGTAGAGGCTCCGCCACCCAGATCTGACCCTTTGGATAAGAAAACTTTTGAGGACACTCTTCCTTCAATCATATTTGGGCCTTCGGTTCCAGCATTAAAGTTTACAAAGCCAGCATGCATAACTGTTGTCCCTTCGCCAAGGTATGCTCCTAATCTTACGCGAGCTGTATCTGCGATTCGAACCTTTTCAGGAATTATATAATCAGTCAGAGGAGGGAACTTATCTACGCTATTGATTTTAAAATTTGATCCATTTGCTTTGCTGACAAGAAGTTCCTTCTGAGCATCGTTTAGCATCATTGGGCCTTTTGAGGTCCAAGCTAGTGTTTCAAGGACATTGAAAATGTTATCCAAATTTAATTCATTTGGCTTAAATTGTTTTAGTGAGATCAAATGCAGTTTTAAAAATGCTGTAGGCACATCTTCAATTTTTTTATCTTCAGCTAAGTTGACTTCAATAATTTCTTTATTTTCAGCAATTTTTAGGTCTTTTAGGTCCGCTAATTTGCTATATGCATCTTCATCAAGTTTAGTTATTGAGTTCTTATTTTGATCGCTTTCCGATATCTGGAAATAGAAAACGTCCAAAACTTTTTCGTTGAGCATGGTTGCAATACCAAGAGCTTTTATTGGTTTCATGACATTTCCTCTGAGCGCAGTGTTAAAATCTCATATCCAGAAGAGGTAACGGCTATTGTGTGCTCCCATTGGGCTGAAAGTCTTCCATCTTTAGTTACTACAGTCCATCCATCGTCTAATAATTTTGTCTGATAGCCACCCAAGTTAATCATTGGTTCAATTGTGAAGCACATGCCCTCTTTAAGTTCAAGCCCTTCATTCCGTTGCCCATAATGCAGTACTTGAGGCTCCTCATGATAAACCTGACCAATGCCATGACCACAATAATCTCTAACTACCGAATAATGATTGGTTTCTGCATGTTCTTGAATTGCTGCTCCCACATCACCCAGATGTGCACCTGGCTTTACTTCTTTTATACCTGCATACATACACTCTTGTGTAACTTGAACAAGTCGCTTCGCATGATCGGCTACTTTGCCAACAAGATACATTTTGGAGGTATCTCCATGCCAGCCATCTTCAATGACAGTGATATCTATATTGATAATATCCCCGTCTTTTAAAACTTTATTATCGGATGGAATGCCATGACAAACGACTTGATTAACCGATGTGCAAAGGGTTTTTGGATATCCGTTGTAATTAATATTGGCTGGGATGCATTTAAGCTCCTCAGTAATATATTTATAAGCAATTTCATCAAGTTGATTGGTTGTAACTCCAGGCTTGACATGTTCATCCAACATCTCAAGGACAGATGCTGCTTTTCTACCTGCAATCTTCATCATTTCGATGTCTTTTTTTGATTTTATTGAAATTGACATAGGGAGATATTCTAATTGATCTATAAATTATCTAATAACTTTTTTATAGTATTCGGTAGCTAAAATGAACTTTCCCGCAACACTACAACTTGAGAATGGAATAAAGCTCAATGGTATTGGTCACGGAGCCAAAAAAGTAGGGGTTGGTGAGGTTGTTTTTAATACATCTATAACTGGGTATCAGGAGATTCTAACTGACCCTTCATACGATGGACAAATTATAACTTTTACATATCCTCACATTGGAAACACTGGCATTAATGCCGAAGATAATGAATCTGAAGCAATTTCAGCAAGAGGCCTGATAGTCAAAAATTTTTGCGAGCAGCCAAGTAGCTGGAGGGCTGATAGAACATTAAATGACTTCCTTCTTCAGCAGAATGTAATTTGTATATCCGATATTGACACTAGGTACCTGACAAAGTTATTAAGAGACGAGGGCTGTAAAATTGGTGCAATTTATCCATCTAAAGAGATTAATGATGAAGAAGCAAGCTTTGAAATTAAGAAATTTGGGAAAATTGAGGACCACAACCTTATTGAAAATGTCGCAGTAAAGAAATCCTATACTTATGCTAAAAAACCTAACTCACCAAAGGTCGTCGCTCTTGATTTTGGTGTGAAAGAAAACATTTTGAGAATTCTTAAAAATAAGGGAGCTGAGGTTATTGTGGTGCCTCCTACTACTTCTGCAAATGATATCCAAAATCTTTCACCAGATGGCATATTTCTTTCTAACGGTCCAGGTGACCCAAATATCCTGCCTGATGTTGTTAAACAGGTTAAAGAGATGATGGAGCTTAACCTACCAATTTTTGGTATATGTTTAGGCCATCAGCTTATGTCGCTTGCCTATGACCTCAATATTACAAAGATGCCTTTTGGTCATCATGGAGCAAACCATCCGGTCCATGATTTACAAAACAATGTCGTATATATAACTTCTCAAAATCACAATTTTGCCGTAGCTGACATTGCTAATAGAAGTGATTTAAATGTAACGCATATTTCCCTGTTTGATAATTCAATTCAAGGGATAGAGCATATAGAGAAACCTTTTTATTCAATCCAATGCCATCCAGAAGCAAGTCCAGGACCAAGGGAATTTGAGAATATGTTTGATAGATTTTTTGAGGATATGAATGCCAAAAAGAAATGATATTAAAACAATTTTAATTGTTGGGTCTGGCCCAATAGTCATAGGTCAAGCCTGTGAATTCGATTATTCTGGGACACAAGCATGTAAGGCATTGAGAGAAAATGGTTATAGGGTAGTCCTGGTGAATTCAAATCCCGCAACAATAATGACCGACCCTGAAATCGCCGATGCAACCTACATTGAACCAGTTGATTGGAGGTCTTTAGAAAAAATTATCGAAAAAGAAAAACCGGACGCAATTCTACCAACAATGGGTGGTCAAACAGGCCTTAATGTATCTTTGGATCTGGCAAAAAAAGGGATATTAGAAAAACATAGTGTGGAGATGATAGGTGCCAATAGGGAAGCAATCGATAATGCTGAAGACAGAGAAAAGTTTGATAAATGTATTAAAGAGCTTGGCCTGGAAACGCCAAGATCTGGCTTTGCTCACAGCATGGAGGAGGCCTGGAAAATATTTGATGATATTGGTTTGCCTTGTGTAATTCGACCCTCATTTACATTGGGCGGAACAGGTGGAGGAATTGCCTACAACCTCAAAGAGTTTGAAGAAATATGCATGAATGGTCTAAAACTTTCACCAACTAAAGAGCTTTTGATTGATGAGTCTTTAATAGGCTGGAAAGAGTTTGAAATGGAAGTTGTGAGGGACAAGAATGATAACTGTATTATTGTCTGCTCCATAGAGAACATTGATCCTATGGGCGTCCATACTGGGGATTCAATTACTGTAGCCCCTGCACAAACATTAACAGATAAAGAATATCAAGAAATGCGCGATGCATCTTTTAAAATTCTGAGAAGAATTGGTGTTGAGACCGGTGGTTCAAATGTTCAATTTGCACAGAATCCTGAAGACGGCAGATTGGTAGTAATTGAAATGAATCCGCGAGTTAGCAGGTCCTCTGCTCTAGCTTCAAAAGCAACAGGGTTTCCAATAGCAAAAGTTGCTGCATTACTTGCAGTTGGTTATACCTTAGATGAGTTAAAAAACGATATAACCAATGGAAAAACCCCTGCATCATTTGAGCCAACGATTGATTATGTTGTAACAAAGATTCCAAGGTTTAACTTTGAAAAATTTCCAGAAGCTGATACAAGACTTAGCACTCAGATGAAATCGGTTGGTGAAGTTATGGCCATTGGAAGAAATTTCCAAGAATCTTTTCAAAAAGCAATTCGATCAATGGAAAACGGCTTGATGGGCTTGTCACCAGTACTCAAAACTTCAGAGGGTAACGGTGCTTTAAAACTTGAGCTATCAACCCCGGGTGAGAAAAGGCTGTGGTATGTTGCGGATGCATTTAGAAAAGGCTGGACAATTGATGAAGTATACGAATCATGCCAAGTCGACAGATGGTTTTTGTTCTATATCAAGGACATCATAGATGAAGAGAATGAATTGACTGAATGCACACTATCTTCACTAGAGAATGATCATTTATTGAGGCTTAAAAAGAAAGGTTTTTCGGACGCAAGGATAGCGGAGCTATTAAAAGTGCCTGAGGTTGAGCTAAGAAATAAACGCTATGATCTTAAGATTCACCCTGTCTTTAAAAGAGTAGATTCTTGTGCAGCAGAATTCGACAGTACAACAAACTATCTCTACTCATCTTACGACTTTGAAAATGAGTCTGTAGTGACCGAAAATAAAAAGATTATTGTCTTGGGTAGCGGCCCAAATAGAATTGGCCAAGGTATTGAATTTGACTATTGCTGTGTACAGGCTGCACTTGCTTTCAAGGAAGAAGGTATAGAAACCATTATGGTGAATTCAAACCCAGAAACAGTTTCTACGGATTTTGATGTTTCCGATAAGCTATACTTTGAACCCATTGTTGCCGAAGATGTGCTCGAGATTATTCGACATGAAAACCCTTATGGCGTTGTTGTTCAATTTGGTGGCCAAACACCATTGAAGCTAACAGATGAGCTAACCAAAAATAATGTAAAAATTCTAGGGACATCTCCAGAGTCTATTGATATCGCAGAGAATAGAGAAAAATTTAAACATTTTTTATCAGAATTTAACTTTAAACAACCTGAAAATAGGACTGCAACTGATAAAGACGCAGCTCATAAAGCTATAGATGAACTTGGGTTTCCAGTTATCGTACGACCTTCGTATGTTCTTGGTGGACGTGCAATGGAGTTAATAAATACTCAGCTTGATCTTGATAATTACATCAATAATAAAATTGTCCTTAGCAAAGAGAACCCTTTATTAATTGAAAAATTTCTTGATGATGCTGTAGAGATTGATATTGATATTATTTGCGATGGTACAGATGCAGTGGTGGGTGGCGTCCTACAGCATATTGAAGAGGCAGGAATTCACTCTGGAGATTCATCATGTTCCTTTCCGCCTTATAGTGTTTCAGATACACAATTGCACAAATTGAAAAAAGAGATTAAAGCAGTTGCAAAAAAATTAAATGTTTGTGGGCTTATGAATGCGCAGGTTGCAGTGAAGGGTGGTGATTTTTATATGATTGAAGTCAACCCAAGAGCTTCACGAACCATACCATTCCTTTCAAAGTGCATTGGAATGTCTTTAGCAAAAAATGCATCCAAAGTAATCTTGGGAAAATCATTGAGTGATCTAGGGATTGATAGCGAAATAATGCCAACAAGTTATGCTGTCAAAGCACCAGTTTTCCCATTCAATAAATTTAGAAAAGTAGATCCAATTTTAGGGCCTGAAATGAAGTCAACTGGTGAAGTTATGGGTAGGGGGACTTCGTTTGGCGAAGCATTTGGTAAAGCTATGAGGGGGGCTGGAGATGTGATACCAACTCAAGGCAATGTTTTCGTAAGCGTAAAGAATAGCGATAAAAAATATTTACCCGAATTATGTTCAAAATTGATCAAATTAGGTTTTTCAATTGTTGCTACTAAAGGTACTGGCAAATATCTTGCTGAAAAAAATATAAAGCACGAACAAATAAACAAAGTTCTGGAAGGCAGGCCTCACATAGTCGATGCCATTCTCAATAAAGAAATATGTATGGTCATAAATACAACTGAAGGACGACAATCAATTAATGACTCATTCTCAATTCGAAGATCAGCGCTAGAGCAGAGTGTTTTTTTCACCACTACGATATCGGGTGGTCTTGCAATAGTTGAATCTTTAGAGAAAGGGGAGCAGAATTGGTCTTATATAGCTTTACAGAATTCATAAATGGATAAAAAACCAATCACACCTGAAGGTCAAAAAAAACTAAGAGAAGAATTAGATTTTATTAAGAATATTAAGAGGCAAGAAATTATTGATGCTATTTCAGAAGCTAGAGCACATGGGGATCTTAAAGAAAATGCAGAGTATCATGCTGCAAGAGAAGAGCAAGGTCTTAATGAGGCAAGAATTAGAGAACTAGAAGATGTTCTTTCAAGGTCTCAAGTAATCGAATACCTCGAACTAGGGATTGAGGATAGAGTTATTTTTGGCTCAACAGTTACGATAAAGGATCTAAATTCAAACGAAACAAGCTCCTATCAGATTGTTGGGGAAAGTGAAGCCAACATTGAGATGAGCACAATTTCTCTTACAACCCCTATAGCTAAAGCACTTTTGAAGAGAGAGGTTGGAGACATTGTTGAAGTTGAGACGCCTGGTGGCACCAAAGAAGTTGAAATTATAGATATCAAACTAGTTTGAAAAGCTTTGAAGATACATGGGCTTTAAAAGCCAAGCAAGAAGGATATCGATCACGCGCAACCTATAAGCTTGATCATATCGATCAAAAATATGATCTCATCAGGAATGCCAGAAAAGTTGTTGAGCTGGGTTCTGCGCCTGGAGGGTGGTCTCAGTTAATTGCAAAAAAAAAGCACCCTTTAACTAAATGTCTGGCTATTGATATTTTGCCCATGAATAAAGTTAGTGGTATTGAGTTTCATCAATTAGACCTAAAGTCGGATGAGTTTATTAAATTAATGCAAAAATTCGCACCCAATATTGATGTGATTATGAGCGATATGTCAGCTAACCTTTCGGGAGTAAAAGTTGTTGATGAAGAAGCAAATTTTGAGATTAATTTGTTTTCATTGAGTTTAGCAAAGCAATACCTGAGCAAAAATGGGAGACTATTGATTAAAACCTTTAATAATCGAAATTTAGCCAGTCTTAAAAAAGAATTTTCTTCTTTTTTTTGTAGAACATATACCGAAAAACCACCTGCATCAAAAACTTCTTCATCTGAGGTTTATTTGTTAGGATTAGACCCTAAATAAAAGTTTATGAAAAACATTGGTAGAAATCTATTTTTTTGGCTGATAGCAGGCACCTTGCTATTTATGATGCTAGACAACTATTCCACAGCGCGTGTTGATGAGGAATTAACTTACTCAGAATTTAAACAAGAAATTCAATCTATGAAAGTTAAATCAATAGTTTACAAAGGCGATCAAATGACCGTTGAGGGCGAAAGATTTAATGGCACAAAATTCACCACAAAGAAACCCGTTTATGTAACTGATAATGATCTTGATGAGAGTTTGAGAGCGGCTGATGTAGCAGTTGAGTATGAGGCACTCAACAAACCAAGTATATGGTCACAGCTTTTAGTTGGTGCCTTCCCATTATTGTTGTTATTAGGAATATTCTTCCTTTTTATGCGACAAATGCAGGGAGGTGTTGGTGGCAAAGGTGGACCAATGACTTTTGGTAGAAGTAAGGCAAAACTTCTTGACGGTGGTCATGTTAAAACAAACTTCAATGATGTTGCAGGCTGCGAAGAGGCAAAAGACGATGTTAAAGAGTTAGTAGATTTTTTAAGAGATCCTGCAAAATTCATTAAGGTTGGTGGGAAAATACCTAGAGGTATCTTGATGGTAGGGCCTCCTGGAACAGGTAAAACATTACTAGCAAGAGCTGTTGCTGGCGAGGCAAAAGTTCCGTTCTTTACCATTTCAGGTTCAGACTTTGTTGAAATGTTTGTTGGTGTGGGAGCATCAAGGGTAAGAGATATGTTTGAGCAGGCAAAAAAACATTCACCCTGTATTGTCTTTATAGATGAAATTGATGCTGTCGGTAGACATAGAGGTGCAGGCTTGGGTGGTGGTCACGATGAGCGTGAGCAAACTTTAAACCAATTGCTTGTTGAAATGGATGGCTTCGAAGAGAATCTGGGGGTTATTGTTGTTGCAGCAACAAACAGACCAGATGTTCTAGATCCTGCTCTTTTAAGACCAGGTAGATTTGATAGACAGGTAATGGTTGGATTGCCAGATATTAAAGGCAGAGAACAAATTCTCAACGTCCATTTAAAGAAAGTTCCTGTAGACAATAGTGTTGATTCATCTGTAATTGCTAGAGGAACGCCAGGTTTTTCTGGGGCAGATCTAGCTAATTTAGTAAACGAAGCAGCTTTGTTCGCTGCAAGGAAGAATCAGAAGAAAGTAAGTCATGAAATGCTTGATTTTGCGAAAGACAAAATAATGATGGGTGCTGAAAGAAAATCAATGATCTTAAATGATGAGACAAAAAGAATTACAGCTTACCATGAAGCAGGACATGCAATCGTTGGCTTAAACCTTCCGGAACATCACCCTGTATACAAAGTTACAATTATTCCTAGAGGAGGAGCATTGGGAGTTACAATGTTCTTGCCTGAAGAAGACTCATATATGAGCTCTAAAACAGCAATTATGAGCCAGATAACCTCCTTATTCGGTGGCAGAGTCGCAGAGGAAATTATAAATGGTAAAGAAGGTATAACTACTGGGGCATCCAACGATATAGAAAGAGCATCTGAATTAGCCAGAAATATGGTTACAAAGTGGGGCTTCTCTGAAAAAATGGGTACTTTGAAGTATGACGATGAGGATCAAAGCCCATTTCTAGGCAGATCTGCTGGTAACAAAAAAAGAATATTCTCTGAACAAACTGCAAGACAGATTGACGAAGAAGTGAGGTCAATCATTCAAAATTGCTATGAGAAGGCAGGCACAATTCTTGCCAAGAATATGGATAAATTGCACAACATGGCTGATGCTTTATTGAGGCTTGAAACGATAGATCAGGATCAAATATCTGACATAATGGCTGGGGCAATCCCTAGAGATAAAACCAGTGGTGACGATAGCTTCAAACCAAAGTCCACACCGAAACAATCTACAAAGCCAGTACAGGAGTCGTAATGAAGTTTGGCACAGACGGATTCAGAGGGCCAACTGATAAAGAAATAACTCCTGAATTTTGTCTTAACCTTGGATTTCATACAGGAAAAATCATTGCATCAAAGGAGTATGATTCTGTAATCATTGGAAAAGATACTAGGGTATCAGGCTACATGCTAGAGTCAGCATTGCAAGCTGGGTTTATTTCGGCGGGTATAGATGTAAAGTTGGCAGGCCCAATCCCCACACCAGCAGTTTCTTTTTTGACAGCTACTTATCCTGGACAATTTGGTGTGGTTATTAGTGCAAGCCATAACCCCTATGAAGATAACGGCATTAAGTTCTTTAACAGGTACGGGAGAAAAATATCCGAGGATTTAGAGAGACTTATTGAAAGTAATCTTGAAGGCAAAATAAAACCAGTGTCAGCAGACAAGTTAGGCAAAGCTTTTCGAATTGACAGTGCTGGGGGAAGATATATTGAATATTGCAAAAGCACATTAAGAGGCAAATATAGCCTTAAAAATACAACAATACTTGTTGATGGTGCTAACGGAGCAAACTATAAAATCACTCCAACTTTACTTGAGGAGTTGGGAGCTAAAGTTATTAGAGTTAACTGCGATCCAGATGGTTTTAATATTAACAACAAATCAGCTGTTCTTGATGAAGCAAGATTTAAAGAATATGCAGAACAATATAGCTACGACTTTTGTGCAGCTGTAGATGGAGATGGCGATAGGTTGGTACTATCAAACTCAAAGGGAGAAGTGTTTTCAGGAGATGATCTCCTTTACTTGCTAGCAATATTTAATCGACAAAAAGGCCTTGAAGGAAGTAAGGCTGTTGTTGGAACTGAGATGACAAATCAAGGAGTTGAAGAAGCTTTGCAAAGGAAAGGTGTTGACTTATTAAGAGCAAATGTTGGGGATAAATATATTTCACGCATGCTAGTTGAAGAGAACCTTCTTGTTGGGGCTGAGAGTTCAGGGCATATTATCCAAAGAAATTTTTCTGAAAGCGGGGATGCAAATATTGCACTATTACAGTCTCTACTTGCTTTAGAAGTTTTACAAACTGAGTTTGAAAAGATTAAAGGGGAAATTGAATATTACCCTTACATTCTAGAAAGTTTTCGGCTGAATGATATTGGAAAGGTTGACGAAAATAGTTTTAAAGAGTTCCTAGAGAAGACTAAAAAAGAGAATGCTAATACAAGAATATCTGTTAGAAAGTCTGGTACTGAGCCTTTGGTGAGAGTGATGGTCGAATCCAAGAGTGGTAACGTTAAAAATATATTGGACGATATCAAAGAAAATTTAGTCTAGTCATGAAGATTATAGCAGCAAATTTTAAGATGAATGGCAATACTCAGTTCATTAGAAATTGGTTCAGTAATTTTAATACCGATACAGAAAATTTAGTTGTAGTTGGCCTTCCTGCAATATACCTAGAAAACTCAGTTCGAAATTTTAATACATCGAACCTTAAAATAGCCGCACAAAATGTGAGTAAATTTAATATTCCAGGTGCATATACGGGGCAGATATCGCCCGCGATGTTAAAAGACGTGGGAGTAGAGTTCTGCATAATTGGTCACTCTGAAGCTAGAGATTATTTTAGTGAAGATAACGAATCTATCTATGAAAAATATAGTTGTTTGAAAAGCGTTAACATTAAATCCATAGTTTGTATTGGAGAATCACTTGAGGTGAGGGAGGCAAAAAATCAACTAAACTTTATTTCAGATCAAATTGAAAAATTTAAAACAATGGAAGACGAGATTATTTTTGCGTATGAGCCAATATGGGCTATTGGAACTGGATTAGTGCCTACCCAAGACCAAATTGAAGAAATGTCTTGCCATATAAAATCACATTTTTCACAAAAAATTTCTGTTCTTTATGGAGGGAGTGTTAATTCTAACAACTCTTCTGAAATTCTTAATATGAAAAATATTGATGGAGTTTTGGTTGGAGGGGCTTCTCTAAACGCTGAAGAATTTGCTAATATAGCGCAGTCATGATTTTTCAGGTTTTAATTATTATTCTTGCAGTCTTAATTGTAGCTTCAATTATGTTGCAGCAAGGCAAGGGCTCAGATTTAGGCTCTGCTTTTGGTGGAGGAAGCTCAGATTCAATTTTTGGACCTCTTGGCCCAGGTAATTTCCTATCTAAGGCGACATGGGGGATGGTAGCAGCCTTTTTTATTTTATGTCTAACCTATGCTTACCTTTCCAAACAAGAATTAACATTAACTGTACAAGAGGTTGTGGAAGAGCAGCCTGCTGAAGAACCACCAACTGAGTAATTTGGTGCCGAAGGAGGGACTTGAACCCTCACAAGCATTGCTTACTACCCCCTCAAGATAGCGCGTCTACCAATTCCGCCACTTCGGCTACGGAAGTAAATTATAGTCTATAAATATTGACCTATCTAAGTCTTTTAACTATCCTTTAACGTCATTGCGGGGTAGAGCAGTCTGGTAGCTCGTCGGGCTCATAACCCGGAGGTCGATGGTTCAAATCCATCCCCCGCTACCAAGGATAATGATTAAACAAGATTTAGAAAATCTTTTATCACCTCTTATCAGCAAATGTGGATGCGAGCTTTGGGGCTTAGAGTTTTCATCAATTGCTGGCAGAGGCAAGGTTTTAAGAATTTTCATTGATGCTATACATGGTGTAGATCTCAGTGATTGTGAGAAAGTCAGCAGAGAAATTGATGACTTTTTTCAATTTGAGGATATTTTTAATGATTTCCAGAGTTTTGAGGTTTCTTCACCTGGACTTGATAGAAAGTTATTTAATTTAAAACAATATAAAAATTTTATTGGAGATGTAGTATCATTATCACTATTTTCTAAGGTGGATGGCCTCAGAAAGATAAGGGGTACTCTTTTAAACGTTTTGGAATCAGAAATTTCTGTCAAAACAGAAAAAGGAACCTTTTTGCTGGAATTTAGCAATATTGAAAAAGGAAAATTAGATCTTGACGATCAAATAAAAAAAGGAAAATGAATAATCAAATATTAGAAGTTGTAGATTCTGTCTCTATAGAGAAGGGTGTAGATAAGAACATTATATTTGAAGCTCTTGAAGATGCTATTGCAAGTGCAACAAAAAAACTTCTTGGTGAGAGCTCAGAAATAAAAGTGAACATTGATAAAACAACAGGTGAATATGTAACTTTTAGGTATTGGCAAATAAAACCAAGTGAAGATGAAGATGAAGGAATCGAGTTGCTGCCAGAGAATGTTTCAGATTATGAAACTGAAGCTGGCTTAGCTAGGAAGCAAATAGAAAACATCGATTTTGGAAGAATATCAGCTCAGGCTGCAAAACAAGTAATTATTCAAAAAGTACGTGAAGCAGAAAGAAGCAAGATAACCCAAAAATATGAATCACTAGTTGGCCAAGTTATTTCTGGCCAAGTAAAAAGAATTAATAGAGATTTTCTGCTGCTTGAGATAGAAGAAGATTTGAATGCTCAAATCCCTAGAGATGAAATTATACCAGGAGAAATATTTAAATTAAATGACAGGGTTAGGGCAGTGATTAAGGAAATAATGACTACATCAAGAGGTCCTCAAATTATTTTAAGCAGAACGGATGAGAGGCTCGTTAAGGAGCTTTTTACGCAAGAGGTTCCAGAAATTTCTGAGGGCACTATAGAGATTAAAGCAATTTCTAGAGACCCAGGATACAGATCAAAAATTGCAGTCAAAACCTATGATGGGCGTATTGATCCAGTGGGTGCATGTGTAGGCATGAGAGGATCAAGAGTTCAAGCAGTATCCAATGAAATAGGCAACGAAAGAATAGATATTTTTGTTCATAGCGATAATCCTGCTGAATTTGTTGTTAACTGTTTATCTCCGGTAAAGATTTATTCTATCTTAGTTGATGAAAGAACCAGCACCCTTATCCTGGAAGTTGAAGAGGAAAATCAAGCACAAATTATTGGTAAGAATGGTCAAAATTTGAGGCTTATGACCCAAATGATTGGTTGGTCATTTAAAGTTTTTAATAAAGATCAATTCAAGGAGTACCAAGAAGCGAGTTTTGAAGAAAAATTTGAAAAAATTGGGAACAGGCTATCTTTGAATGAAGATGAAATAAGCGGGTTGAAGCTTAAAGAATACGATCAACTCGAAAAAATAGTAGATGCACAAGAGAGCGATCTATTGGAAGTTTTTAAAACAAAAACAAGAGCACAAGAGATAGTTGACAAGTCTAATGAATTTTTATTACAAGATGCCTTTAATCAAGATTTCAATGATCCAACGATGGAAGAAGCTCTTGTTAATTTAAATGGTATAACCAATGAGGTATTAAGCGATCTAAGCAACAATAATATTAAGAAATTAGAAGATCTTGCTGAGATGTCTGTGCCAGAGCTTATGGATTTAACAGACAGCATCACAGAATCAGGGGCATCAACTCTGATTATGGAGGCTAGAAAGCCATGGTTTGAGTGAGGGTATATATGGATGTATCAGTTAAAAAACTTTCAGAAATACTTAAGATAGATCCTAACGCCTTGCTAAAAAAAATGATAGAGGCTGGATTGCCTCATACAAGCATAGAAGATTCAGTATCAAATGATGACAAGCAGATATTGCTTTCATTTATAAGAACAGCCAATTCAAACGTTCAGTCTGCTGAGAAAAAGCCAATTGAGGTTACGCCAAAACCCCCCTCTGAACCTAAAGATCTAGAAAAAAAGAACAAGCAACCACCTGTTGCCATAAGCAAAGCTAAAAATAAAAAACCGTCTCAGCCAAAAATAAAACAAGAGCCTAAAGAAGAAAAAAAGAAATCTGTAAATATCAATGGCTCAATTAGAGTAAATGACCTTTCAAGAAAACTAAGCAAAAGAGGCAATGAAGTTGTAAAGAAACTTATCGAGCTTGGTGAAATGGTCTCGCTAAATGATGAGATAGATCAAGAAACTGCAGTATTGGTTGCTGAGGAGTTTGGGTTCGTAGTCAAATATGAATCTGAGCAAGAGTTAGAGGAAATAACTAAGGACTACCCAAAACCCTCAATAACTTACAAAGACGAATCATCACCAATTAAAAGACATCCTGTAGTAACTGTAATGGGGCATGTTGATCATGGTAAAACTTCACTGTTAGATTCAATTAAATCATCGAATGTAGTTGATGGAGAGTCAGGTGGCATCACTCAGCACATAGCTGCTTACGAAGTTAAGACAAGTTCAGCAGTAATCACATTTATTGATACTCCTGGACATGAAGCATTCACAGCTATGAGGGCAAGAGGAGCTAATACAACAGATATTGTAATTCTAGTTGTGGCTGCAAATGACAGTGTTAAGCCGCAAACTGTTGAGGCAATTACACACGCTAAAGCTGCTCAGGTGCCAATTATAGTAGCAATAAATAAAATCGATCTTGATGGTGCAGATGTTGATAAAGTTAAAGGAGATCTGGCAAAACATGATTTAGTTTCTGAAGATTGGGGAGGCAAAGTGCAAATGATACCTGTTTCAGCTACTCAGAAAAAAGGAATTGATGAGTTGCTAGATGCAATACAGCTAGAAGCTGAGATTCTAGAACTAAAAAGCCCTATAAATGGTCTTGCAACAGGTGTTATTTTGGAATCGAAGCTTGATAAATCCAAAGGACCTCTTGGAACATTTTTAATTCAAAAAGGAATTCTTAGGCAAGGTGATATTGTGGTTGCAGCTGAAAAAAGAGGCAGAATTAAGACACTGGTTAATAGCTCCGGAGATTTTATTAAGGAGGCTGGACCCTCAACTCCTGTTGAAGTCCTTGGTCTTGAGGATTGTGTTCCTGCAGGTGAATCCTTTTATGTGTTAGCTAATGATAAGGCTGCCAGATCTTTAGTTGATGAAAGAATTTCATACCTTAAGGAAATTAATGATAAAAATGTGATGACAACGGAATCAGCATTTGAAATGCTTGATCAAGAAAAAATTAACAAGCTGAGAATCATTGTAAAATCTGATGTTGCTGGCACTAGTGAAGCAATTATTGGCTCCTTATTGAAAGTTGGAAATGAAGAAGTTGAAGTTGACATAGTAAGTTCTGGCGTTGGAGGCATTACAGAATCAGATGTTAACCTAGCAATTACTACCGGAGCAAGAATTTTAGGTTTCAATGTTAGGGCAGATAATAAAACAAAATCTCTTGCCGAAGAAAAAAGTATTGAAATTAATTATTACAGTGTGATCTACAATCTTCTTGAAGATATAAAAAGATTGCTGTCTGGACTTTTGGACCCAATATACTCGGAAAAAATTCTTGGGCTTGCTGAAGTTAAAGAAGTGTTTAAATCACCAAAGTTTGGCCAAGTGGCTGGATGTATGGTAATTGATGGGTTTGTGAAACGAGAAAAGCACGTCAGAGTCCTCAGAGATAATGTGGTGATACATGAAGGAGAGCTTGATTCACTAAGAAGATTTAAAGATGATGTACAAGAGGTAAAAAATGGCACAGAGTGCGGGATAGGCATAAAAAATTATCTTGATATCCGACCTGGAGACGTAATAGAAAATTTCGAGCAAAAAGAAGAAAAACGTTCACTCTAGATGGAAAAAGATAGGATTGTTAGAATCAACGATAACCTTAAAAAAGAAATTGCAATTTATGTCCAAAACTCAGATTTGAGAGATCAGTGCGGATTCTTTAGTGTGAATTATGTTGATACTTCTCGTGATTTATCTCAAGCAAAAGTATTCTTCTCAACCATCCAAGCTCCTCTAGGCGAAAAAGAGTTAGTAATTTTTCTTAACGAAAATTCTTGGAAAATTAGAAAAGCCCTTTCAAACTTGCTCCCTATCAAACGGGTGCCGACGCTCAAATTTTATTACGACGATCATCTTGAAAAAGTAAGAAGCCTTGATGGTCTAATAAAAGATATATAACGTGAGTGTACTGATTTTAAATAAACCAAAAGACCTTAGTTCATTCAAGTCTCTAAAGGAGATACAAAATCTATTGGGACTTAGAAAAGCTGGGCATGCTGGAACACTAGATCCACTTGCAACAGGAATATTGCCGATTTTTTTTGATAGATCAACCAAGTTTATTCAGTACATGCCTGAGCAGGACAAAACCTATCAAGCAAAATTTCAACTTGGGTGCTCCTCAGATACAGAAGATGTAGAAGGAAATGTAATTTCTTACGATTCAGAGAAGGTTCCTTGTTTAACAGAGCTGAAAGAATCGGCATTATCATTTATTGGTAACTACCAACAAGCCGCCCCTTTATTTTCAGCAAAAAAAGTGAATGGAACGGCAATGTATAAATTTGCAAGAAAAGGAATAGAGCTTGAGAAGAGAATTCAAATGGTTTCAATTAAATCAATGGAGCTTTTGAGCTACTCATATCCATATTTTGAAATTGAAGCAAAGGTTTCAAAAGGAACCTATGTAAGAACATTGGGCGTTGATATTGCAAATAAAATAGGCTGCAACTGTGTTCTAACAGGTTTATGCAGAACTGGCTTTGGACCGTTAAAAATTGAGGACGCGATTACAATAGATACACTAAAAAATTTGGACAATAAAGAAAAAATGCAGTATGTTATGCGAGTTGAAGAATTATTAAAAAGTATACCCAAGTTAAATATAAGTTCTACTGAGGTAAAAAAATTTCAAAATGGTCTAACGTTAACTGTGACTAAAGACGAAAAAAAAGAAAAAAAATTAGTTTTTCATAAGGATGAATTTATAGGGATTGGCGAAGTAAGCAACGAAGAAAAACTTAGGCCAATAAAGTTATATAAAATTTAGGAGTTTTAAAATAAATGAGTTTAGACAAGACAGTAACTGAAGCCATAATTAAAAAATATGGTAAAGATGAAAAAGATTCAGGTTCAACCGAAGTGCAAATTGCATTGCTAACTAAAAGGATAGAAGAGCTGCAGTCACACTTTAAAGAGCACAAAAAAGATAACCATTCAAGAACAGGTTTATTGCAAATTGTGAGTGATAGAAAGAAACTTCTTTCATACTTGAAAAGAAAAGATTTTGGATCCTACCAAAATATTGTCAAAAATCTAAACCTAAGAGATTAATTATGTTTAATGTAGTAAAAAAAGAGATCCCAATGGGGTCAAAAACTCTCGTTATTGAGACAGGAAAAGTAGCAAGACAGGCAACAGCCTCAGTCGTTGCTAGTATGGGGGGGACGGTTGTTCTCTGTACAGTTGTAACTAAAGCTGAAGAGGAAAGAAGAGATTTTTTTCCATTAAGTGTCCACTACATGGAAAAAACTTATGCAGCAGGAAAGATTCCAGGAGGATATTTTAAAAGAGAAGCAAGACCAACAGAATATGAAACGCTGACATCAAGATTAATTGACCGTCCTTTAAGACCATTGTTTCCAGATTTCTTTACGAATGAAGTCCAAGTTAATTGCATGCTGATATCTTTAGATAAAGACAATCCACCAGATGTCGTTGCTCTTTTAGGAGCTTCTGCTGCTGTGTCTGTAGCAAACCTGCCCTTTAATGGTCCGATGGGCGCAGCTAGGGTTGGATTTATAGATGATGAATATGTATTAAACCCTTCCTTTGCAGATATGGAAAATTCTGACCTAGATATGGTTGTTGCAGGGTCTGATAAAGCAGTCTTGATGGTCGAATCTGATGCCAACGAGTTAAGTGAAGATTTAATGATTGGAGCAATTTTATATGCACATCAAGAGATGAAGCCAGTCATTGAGGCAATTAAAGATTTTGCTAACGAAGTATTGCCAGAAAAAGTAGAGTTCAAGAATGCCTTAGCAGAAGAGGAAGCAAAAATATTTGATGAAATTAACTCTAAATATCGTGATCAAATAAAAGAGGCATTTTCTACTGTTGATAAAAAAGAGAGAGGCGAAAAGATTGGTGTAATAAAGGATGCGATAGTTGAAAATCTTGAGGAGGATCAATTAAATAGCTATCTTAAGCAATTTAAAGAAGTTGAGAAAAATGTTGTCAGAGAAAACATTCTCAAAGACGCTAAACGAATTGATGGGCGAGCCATTGATGAAGTTAGAGACATTGAAATTGAAACAAACTTTCTGCCTTCAGTTCATGGCTCAGCACTATTTACAAGAGGTGAAACCCAGGCAATTGTTACCACAACACTTGGGCCAACAAAAGATTCTCAAATTACTGATTCCTTAGTTGGCGAGATTAAAGATAACTTTATGTTGCATTATAATTTTCCAGCTTACAGCGTTGGTGAGCTAGGGTTTCCAATGGGCCCTAAAAGACGAGAGATAGGTCATGGAGCACTTGCAAAAAGATCACTCAAGTTTGCAGTGCCAACCATCCAAGAATTTCCATATTCAATTCGAGTTGTTAGTGAGATCACAGAGTCAAATGGCTCTAGCTCAATGGCTTCAGTATGTGGTGGATGTCTTGCTTTAAGAGCAGCAGGAGTTCCTGTAAAAGACAATATAGCTGGCGTGGCTATGGGTTTAGTCAAAGAAGGTGACGACTATCAAGTGCTCACAGATATCCTTGGAGATGAAGATCACTTAGGTGATATGGACTTTAAAGTTGCTGGAACAAAGAATGGTGTTTCAGGTTTACAGATGGATATCAAGATTGAGGGTATCAATGAAGAAATCCTAGAAAAAGCACTAATGCAAGCGAAGGATGCAAGAATGCACATTTTAAATATTATGGACAAAGCATTGCCTGAACCAAATGAATTAACTCCTTTGGCTCCATACTTTACTCAATTCAAGATAGATAAAGATAAGGTTAAAGTAGTGATAGGAAAAGGCGGATCAACAATTAAAGGTTTGCAAGAAGAGTTTGGTTCTACTATTGAACTTCAAGATAATGGTGAAGTTAGTGTTTTTGGTGAAAACAAAGAAGTAGCAGAAAAAACCAAAGAAAAAATCTTGCTTTTAACTGCTGAACCTGAAGAAGGCAAGATCTACGATGGAGTAGTTGCAAAAGTAGTAGAGTTTGGTGCATTTGTAACCATTATGCCTGGCAAAGATGGTTTGCTGCATATTTCACAGTTCAAAGAAGACTTTGAGCATCTAACTGATGTAATCAATGAAGGCGATAATATCAAAGTCAAACTTGTGGAAGTAGGAAGACAAGGCAGATTGAAATTAGAGTTCGCAGAAAGTTAAAATAACTCAGAAAGCATACACCTAGCCGAACCGCCACCATATTTTTCGATGGTGCGAATATCAGAGCTGATAATGCCCTTGTAGTGTCGATTAATGATTTGTATTTGTTCAGTGTTTAGGGCATGTTTTGCTGTATCGGACATAACAAGATATAAATGGTCTTCCTTGTTTTTCACCTCAAGACTGTTCCCGCAAAAAGATAGCAATTGATCTTTTTCAATTTTGAGTATTTCATGATGCTGACATACTTTTTGCTCAACTAGTTCCCTATATTCCTCGTTTATCACATCTAAACAAACTCCAATCAATGAGGTGCCTACATACATTAAAACATCTGTATGATAAATTGGCTCTCCAGAGTGACTAGTTGTTTCAAAGATAATAGGTTCGAAGTTATTATCCATGCACCATTGTTCTGCAAGCTCTTTATTTGCTCTTGGTGATAATGCTATGTAAGCAATATCATTCACTCGATCAAACACCATACTGCTTGTTGATTCCAAGAAAGTATTATTATTTTCATGAAAACTTAAATCTGCAGATAAAGCATATGACCTTGCCAAACGATCTATCATGTTTTGGTTTTTCTCCAGTCTTCTATTTTCAGCTTTCATTGGAAAAATTTGCATTGTTTTATCAGAGAATGTGGTAAACCAATTTGGAAAAATATGATCTGGGCATCCCCTATCACCTTTAAAGGTTGTGATATAAACGCCATGACTAACAAGAATATCTCTAAAATTTCTAAATTCATTGATCGCCAACTTCAGGATTTGGTCTCTCGAAATGTCATCATCTTTTTGATAATGATTTGACCCTGCTGTTTGTGGGTTACTAAAAAATTCTTGAGGCTCAATCATAAAGATATGGTTGCTTGATTGATCTTTATGCATTTTCTTTCTAGTTAAGCCCTTTAATTAAGATTAAAATATCCCTGTGCTAGATGATATTCAAAAAAATCAAATAAAAAAAGAGTCAATTTTTGGGGCAAAAAACTATAAGCCACTTCCTGTTGTTTTAGAGCGAGGTCAAGGCGAATTTCTTTGGGACGTTTCGGGCAATAAATACCTGGATATGATGTCAGCTTATTCCGCAGTCAGTCATGGTCACTCCCATCCTGAATTAGTAAAAGTGGTAATAGATCAGGTCCAAAAACTATCTGTTGTATCACGAGCATTCTACAGCAAGTCACTGGGAGATTTTCTCGAGCATCTCGTAAATGTAGTGGGTTTGGACGTTGCTCTGCCAATGAATACGGGAGCAGAAGCAGTTGAAACAGCAATTAAAGCTGCAAGGAAATGGGCATATATAAACAAAGGGGTACCACAGGATAAGGCAGAAATAATAGTTGTGGATGGAAACTTTCATGGCAGAACAACCACTATAGTTAGTTTTTCTTCTGATGAATCGTATAAAAAAGATTTTGGACCCCTTACTCCAGGATTTGTACAAGCAAAATACTGCAGCTCTTGTACTTGTCCAATTGGTGATTGTGTAGACTCAATAACATCAATAAAAAATTTGATCAATGAGAATACTGCAGCAATTCTAATTGAACCAATTCAAGGTGAAGCTGGAATCATAGTGCCAAGACAAGGATGGTTGAAAGCAGTAAGGGAATTATGCGACAGAACAAATATTCTTTTACTAGTTGATGAGATTCAATCAGGCTTGGGTCGCACTGGGAGCATGTTTGCATTTGAACATGAAGAAATCAAACCAGATGGTCTTATCGTTGGCAAAGCTTTAGGTGGTGGTATCCTGCCAGTTTCAGCTTTTATTGCAAAGCAAGAAATCATGGATAATTTTATTCCTGGAACTCACGGCTCTACTTTTGGAGGCAACCCCTTAGCTGCAGCAGTAGGAAAGAGAGCTTTAGAACTATTAGTAGAGGAAGAGCTTATAGAAAATAGTAAAAACCTTGGAGAACAATTGAAAACAGGGCTTCAGTCAATTGGCTCAGATGTCATAAAAGAAGTAAGAGGCCGAGGACTTTGGATAGGGGTTGAGTTAAATCAGGGCACAAAGTCAGCCAATGATCTTTGCATGATTTTGCTGGATCAAGGAATATTAACGAAAGAGACGCATGATAATGTTATTAGGTTTGCTCCGCCTCTGATGATTTCACAGGCAAATTTAGACTGGTCTTTGGAAAAGATATCTCAAGTTATAAAGAAATTTTGATGAAGTATTTGCACACCATGATCAGGGTTAAAAACCCTGAAGATTCAATAAGTTTCTTTTGTGATGCTCTAGGTCTAAAAGAAATGTATCGAAAAGATAATGAGGCTGGAAGATATACATTATTTTTCCTTGCAGCACCCAATGATATAGAAAATGGTGCATCAAATATCCCTATGATTGAGCTTACACACAATTGGGATGATGGAGAACTAAACAGTGGCAGAAATTTCGGACATTTAGCATTTCAAGTAGATGATATTTATCAAACATGCTCAAAGCTTATGGCAGCAGGTATTGAAATTAATAGGCCACCAAGGGATGGGAGAATGGCTTTTGTAAAATCTCCCGATGGAATTTCAATAGAGCTTTTGCAGAATGGAGACCCATTAGAGATTAAACAGCCATGGGTAGATATGCCTAATTCTGGATCATGGTAGTGGCAAAAAAATTTATTTCCTTACTGTCTATTATTTTGCTTGTCGTGGGTTGTGGTGGTGGATCAGCTAGTGAAGAAGATCTAGATGGAACAACACCTTCTCCTACTCCTGCACCAACACCAACACCAGCCGAGGAGAAATACAATATTAGAGGAGAAGTTACTTTAAATGGAAACCTCATTATTGATTCCGATGTGCCCAATAAAGCATTCTCTTTCCTAAATAACAATCAAAGCAGTGAAGCCCAGCCAGCATTTTCACCTGTAACAATTATTGGCTATGCAGGTGAGCATATTTCCGATGAAGGTGAGTATACGTATGATCCTCTGGATGTATTTGTGCTCAATGTTGAAGATATAACTATAGATATCTCGCTCTATCAGACAAATAGCTCTGCTGATCTAGATATTTTTGTATACGATGAAGCAGATTTATCAAGCCCAATAAGTTTCAGTGCCAACTTAACTTCTTTTGAAAGTCTCAGCTTCAATGGAAGTGGTATTTATTATCTTGTAGTAGATAGCGACATGTCTGCTAGGGGATCAAAGTACGCTATGGTGGTAGCAGAAAGCGCTCAAGAAAACACAACAAATACAACAATTGACACTGGAGAGTTTCTTATTAAAGCCAAGAAAGATAGTGAGCTCATTAGTAATGATTCATTGAAATCGCAAAACCAATTAAGAGATATCTTTAAACGCATTCCTCAGGGAGATGACATTATCAAAGTAATTCCAGATTATGAGAATATTGAAAATGTTCTCAGCAAAAGCTACTTGAAAACTAAAGTTTCTAATGAATTTCAGCTCGATATTGAGTTGGTTGATGAAGTTAGGAAAGTGAAAACGCTGCAGCAGCTCAGAAGAAAATTTCCAGGCTATATCCTAGATTTAAATCATATATATTTTCCTGATGCCGATCCAGAGCCTTTTAGCCCTGATCCATTTTATGATGAATACCAATGGAATCTAAGACAAATAAATGCCAAAGAAGCTTTGGATCTTGTAGGACAAGATACCAAAGATATAGTCGTTGCAGTGCTTGATTCAGGCGCACCGACTAAAGACTCTTTTGCATATCAGAATTCATCCTTTGTTGATGATGGCTATGATTTTGTTTCTGATACCGATTCTTCTTTTGATGGTGATGGTTTAGACGATGATCCAACAGATCCAGATTTTCAACCTGTACAAAGTGATGGAGAGATATTTGGAAGCCATGGTTCTCATGTGGCAACAACCATATCGGCTAAAAATGATGGGAATGAGATTAATGGCTTAGCAGTTAAAACTCTTCCCTTAAGAGTCTGCGGTTCTGACAGGAGTGAAAATGGTGGTGGGTGTTCAAGTTACGATCAGTTGCAAGCTTTTTATTATCTTCAAGGCAAGAATAACGACTCTGGCGAGGTCTATGATGCTGCCACATACGGAGATGTTGAGATAATCAATATGAGTCTTGGTGGAGGAGGCAATAACCAAATAATTTGTGATGAAATAGTTAATTTAAAGAATGTTGGAATTTTTGTTGTGGCATCCGCGGGCAATGAAGGAAACTCGGCAATACGGTTCCCAGCATCATGTGAATATGCATTTTCAGTATCCTCAACTAAATATGATGAACAGATCTCTACATTTTCATCTTTCAATGATTACGTTGATATTTCTGCTCCTGGAGGGCAAGTTTCTGAAGATTTAGACGGTAATGACATTGGTGATGGCATATTGGCATATTCGTTTAAAAATTCTTCTCATGATGGCAATGATTACAAAGGGCTGCAGGTATACAATGGCACCTCTATGGCCGCTCCACACGTTTCAGGGTATTTTGGTCTAATAAAGTATCTTGATTCCGATATTACCTTCGATGAATTAGATCTATTACTAAAGTCAGGACAGCTTACCAAAGATATTGGGTCTCCAGGAAAAGATGACTTATTTGGTTATGGATTAATGGACATGCATAAGGGTTTAAGCTTGCTCTCTACTGGAGTAGATTTTGCCTCACTGGCATATCCTGTATTATCTCCAGGAAAAGTCTTTATGGGTTATGCATTAGAAGAGAAATCTTTTGAAATAAGAAAGGTGGGAGGTGGAGATCTTGAGATTGTTAACGTCGAGATTCAAGATATTAACGACGTGCTGACGTATGAGGCAAACGATGTTGATATAGATGGTTTTGGAACTTACAAAGCATTAATTAACCGCACAAATTTATCGGATGGCAGTTTTATTTCTTTGATAAAGTTTAGTTTCAACAATGAAACGCATGCTTCAATTCCAGTTCTGTATTCTTCTGGTAAATCCAAAGAAAAAGAGACAGTTGATCAACTATGGATTTGTGCAGTGAATGATGATGATGAAATAATTCCATGCGATGTAATGCAGATGGAGAGAGGAGTAGCAGCTTTTCGAATTAGAGAAGTGCCAAACGATACCTACACTCAAGTTTTTGCTTGCACAACTTTAGAAGACAATCTGTCCTTTAGTGATTCAGGTATCTGCGGTCCAGGCGATCTAAGAGGGGAATACCAGGGTGCCAACTTTACTGTCAGTGGAAGCGATGTAACAGGCATCAATTTTTCAATATCACCGGTGCTTTCAAATTAAAATGATTCCTAAAATTGTTAAATACGGAGGGACAAATAGCATAGCTTTCGCATTTGATTTTATACTCTTGTTAACTTTGGATTACCTTTTTGATCTAAATCGATCAATCCTAGCTGGTCTTTGTTATCTTTCAGGCACCATTGTTAGCTATCTGCTTGCCAAGAATTTTGTGTTTAATGCTGGATGGTTAGACAGTAAACCAGCAGTTGAATTTTCAGCCTATTTTCTCGGAGGTGTGCTTGGATCAATAATCACTTCTTTAATCTTTGCAGTATCTTTTGCATATGGCGTGGAGAACATCGTTATCCAAAAGTTCATTGCAACATTTTTTAGTTTCTTTACCATTTATGCTTACAGAAAATATCTGGTATTTAAAAATGACTAAAGAGCTTAAAGACATCGCTGCACATTTTACCAAAGATCAATTCACTACCGATAAGGCGAAATTAGAAAAATATGGCTGCGATTGGTATAAAGGCATAACTCCAAATGCTGCAGCTATAATTTTCCCTGAAACAGAAAAGGATGTTTTAAAGCTATTTAAGTTATGCAATCAGCATGGGATAAGACTTGTAATTTCCGGTGGTCGAACTGGATTAAGTGGTGGCGCAACTGCAGCAGATCAAGAAATTGTATTAAGTACAGAGAGATTAAATAAAATGCATTGGGCTGATAATTCCAATCAGATTATCTGCCAGGCTGGGGTTGTTACTGATACAGCAAAGGCTCTAGCATCATCTAAAAACAGATTGTTGCCAATAGAGTTTTCATCTACTTCAGCATCGACAATTGGAGGCAATATTGCCACCAATGCTGCTGGGGCAAAGTTTATCAAATACGGAGCCACAAAAAAGCACGTTGTAGGTTTAAAAATTATCATGGTCGATGGGACCATTCTTAATTTAATAAATCGCAATGAAAAAGATGCAACAGGCCCAAATCTGATGGAATTATTTTTTGGATCAGAGGGTGTTATGGGCTTAATCTTTGAGGCTACACTTAGAACCTATGAGTTGCCAGAATTTAAAGAGTCTATTCTTGTAAAGACAAATGATCTTTCTGAGATTCATGCGCTTATTAATAAAGAAAGAAATTTGATTTCAGCAGTTGAATTTATGGATCGCAATTGCTTGAAGCTACTAGAAAAAGAATCTGAGTACGAATACGAAATATTGATTGAGCTAGAGTCATCAAATCAGGACCCTTTGGAGCAAGCTCTTGAAAGAATTGCCACTAAAGATTTTGATGTAAGTTTATTGAACGCAAGACAGCTCAATGAATTTTGGGCTGCGAGAGAGAATTTGCCTGTCATACTAGCAGATGAAGGTGCTAACAAATTGGATCTATGTGTGCCTATGAGTAAGATTAATTTATTCCTAAAAAAAATTAAGGATTACGACACCAAAGACTTAATTTATAACTTTGGTCATTTAGGTGATGGAAATATTCATGTCAATATTTTATTGGATGAGGATGGTGTGCTTGCTGACAAAATTTATAGGCTTTTGCAAGACTTTGATGGATCACCAAGTGCAGAGCATGGAATTGGGAAAAGGAAGACAAAACTCTTAAAGGAATTTACAAATTACCAAGATAAGCTGTATCTATTGAAACATTTGAAAAACTCTGTTGATCCCGCGAATATTCTGGGGCCAAAAGTTTTTTTTGAAGATTGATAATCGCTAAAAGCCAGTAAAAATAAGTTCTTTAAGTAATTTTTACAACTATAAATTTCATTTATATCTACCAATTAGCTCATTTTTATAGGGTTTTCAAAGATTTAATATAATTTGTCAAAAATGGGGTATTGGTTACTATATTTTAAACTATTTCATGGGGGAGATATGGATAGTATTATGAAAGCAGTAAATGACTTTGTTAAAGGTCTTACTGGTGTTCTCGTAAGTGTTATTGGATTAGGCATTGTTGCTTCAATCGTTTTTGGTGGTAGCACTTATTTCGTAGGTGACGTAATTGCTACATTAATGGATTATGTTGCTATGTTAGGTGAGAATGGGTTAGGTGGACTAATTGTTCTTCTGATCATTATGAGTGTTCTTGGCCTAAAATAAATTTACTAGCATGAGGGCTTTGGCCCTCATGCCTCTTTTGAATATGAATTTTTTAAATTTTGATTTTACTAAAATCAAAAAATTTCTTGAAAGACTTACCGAAGTCCTTCTCTTAGTTGTATCTGCATCATTGCTATTGGGGATAATATTTGGTCCCGACACAGCTTTTGTGGGAGACGTATACAACAATTTTTCAGCAATATTATCCCTGGTAGGTCAGGATGGTTTGATCGCACTTGTTTCGCTGATCATTATTTTTGCAATCTTAAAGAAGTAGATAGTCCTAGATGTGGTGGCTATGGGTGGACTTGAACCACCGACCCCAGCATTATGAATGCTGTGCTCTAACCAGCTGAGCTACATAGCCTGAAAGATGATACTAACTGTAAAATATTTTGAGTCAATATATAGGTGCCATTTCTGTTAGACATTGAATTTAAAGTGAATAATATCGCCATCTTTTACAATATAATCTTTACCCTCAACCCTTAGTTTGCCCTTTTCTTTTGCAGCATTTTCTCCACCACACTCGATATAGTCTGCATAAGAAATTATTTCTGCTTTAATGAAGCCCTTTTGAAAATCAGTATGTATTTTGCCAGCGGCTTCAGGTGCTGTTGACCCATTTCTAACTGCCCAGGCTCTTACTTCTTTGGGGCCAGCAGTAAAGTAAGAAAATAAATTAAGCATTTCATACCCTTTTTTTATGATTGTGTCCAAAGCAGGCTCATCTTGTCCTAGCAATGCGAGATATTCTTGTTTCTCTTCTTCCTCTAAATCTACAAGCTCACCTTCTGCTTTTGCATACACTCTAATTACACTGCTATCAACTTTCTTGGCATGCTCTTCCAATTCATCAACAAAAATATTTTTTGCCTCGTTTTCATGCAGGTTAGCTATATATACAAATGGTTTTGCAGTCACAAGCTGAAGGGTTTTCATAAATTCTTGTTCCTCATTATTTATGTCAACTAATTTTGCCGGCCTTGAATCACTTAAATTTCTGTAGATCTTTTCTAAAAATTTGCATTCAGCTTCAATGGACTTATCGCCACTTCTAAGTTGCTTAGAGAGTCGCTCAAGTTTTTTTTCTACCATTTCCAGATCACTAAGGATCAGCTCAGTCTCAATTGTTTCAATATCTTCAATTGGCGATATCTTTCCCTCCACATGAATGATGTTAGGATCCTCAAAACATCGAATAACATGTGCAAAGCACTGCGTTTCACGGATATGCGATAAAAATTTGTTGCCGAGTCCTTCACCAGAATGTGCACCTTTAACCAGTCCAGCAATATCAACAAATTCCATAAATGAAGGAATTGTTTTTTCAGGTTTATTTATCTGGGATAACTTATTTAATCTTTCATCAGGAATATTTACTCTAGCTATATTTGGTTCTATCGTGCAAAAGGGAAAGTTCTCAGCGTCGATTTTTTGTGAAGTAAGTGCGTTAAATAGGGTCGATTTACCTACATTTGGCAATCCAACTATCCCACATTTAATACTCATTTTGAATGAAGTTTGTTCATTGCTAGCAACCATTCAAGATTCAATATATCGTCCAAAGCAAAAATGGCTTTATCAAAAGAATCAGCAATAAGTTTTTTTTCTTCTGGGCTTGGTTTCTTTATTACCCAAGCATTGGTATCAGCTTTTATTGCAGGATGACCAATGCCAAAGCGCAACCTTACAAATTCTTTGCCAACAGTCTTGATGATATCTTTTAGTCCGTTATGGCCACCATCGCTGCCACCCACTTTTAATTTAACTTCTGATGGTTGCAAGTCCATATCATCGTGGACAACCAACACTTTATCTAAAGAATTTACTTTATATCTTTTAATTAGGTTGAGGGTTTTCCCGCTAAGGTTTATAAATGCGTTGGGTTTAACTAAAAGTATACTTTTTTCACCAAAATTAAACTCAGCTATTGAAGCATCAAGTTTCTTACTTTCTGAGAACTGTGTGTTGAATCTTTGGGCGATTAATTCGACAAAATCGTATCCGAGATTATGTCTTGTTTTGGAATATTTATCACCAGGGTTGCCAAGACCAACTACACAGAGGTCAGCCAAATTACTCGGATTTCTCCTGAGCAGAATCTGAACTATTTTCTTCAGAAGCTTCATTATCAGTTGTTGATTCGCCTGATGAATCCTCAGAATCATCTTCAGAATCTTCACCCTCAAGCCCTAGAGAACCACCTCTTGCGGTCAGAACGGAAACTAGTACTGGATCTTGGTTTTTTAATGTGCCCGAAAAATCATAAGACTCATTGGCAGGCAAAGAGCTTAGGCGTACTTTTTCTTTTGATTTAATCTTTTCCATATCAACTTCAATTGATTCTGGAATATTGTTGGGATCAGCAAGGACATCAACTTCTTTCAAGACATGATTAATAACACCACCCTCAATCTTAACTCCAAAACACTTTTCCTGATTCATTAAAACTACTGGAACAACAACATTGACTCTGCTTCCTTCAGCTATTCGCTGTAAGTCAATATGGGTAAATAGATTTTTTGACGGATGTTTTTGAATTTCTTTAATTACAACTGTTTCTTTATCTGAGCCTATCTCTAACTCTACCAGAGTATTGAAAACACTTTCGTTTGATACAATCTTTATTAATTCATTATTTTGCACCATTATGGGTTGTGGGTCTTTGCCACCACCATAAACAATGCCGGGTACATTCTTATCTGCAATCGCTTTTTTTGCAGACAGGCCACCCACAGCATTTCTCTTTTCAACTTTTAAATTAATCATATCTACTTAAACAGCTCACTTATTGAATCGCCTGTTTTCAATCTATTTATTGCTTCCGAAAGAATAGGGGCAACATCAAAGACGTCTATTTTAGGACATTTTTTTAATTTGTCACCAATATCTATTGAGTTTGACACTATAAGCTTGTCTATCGATGAATTATTTATATTTTCTATAGCATTTCCAGACAAAACAGGGTGTGTTATAAAAGCTATAACTTCCTTGGCTCCCTTCTCTTTAAGTGCATGACTTGCATTTCCTAGCGTCCCTGCAGTATCAATCAAATCATCTGGAACAATACATACCTTGTCTTCAACATCTCCAATTAAATTAAATATCTCGGAAACATTGGCTTTCTCTCTTCTCTTATCAATGATTGCCAAGTCTTGCACACCAAGTGTCTTTGCAACTGATCTCGCTCTAAGAACTCCGCCAGTATCTGGGGAAACAACTTGAAGTTCTTCAACCTTATAAAAATCAGAAATTTTTCTACTCATGATGTTTGAGGTATAGATATTGTCAACGGGAAAGGAAAAGAACCCTTGGATTTGTTCTGAATGAATATCAAGAGTTATGACCCTTGAGACCCCGACACCCTCTAACATTTCCGCTATCACTCTTGCACTTATTGGAACACGGGCTGACCTAACTCTTCTGTCTTGCCTGGCATAACCAAAATACGGCATGACAGCTGTTATAGATTTAGCAGATGCTCTTTTTAAAGCATCTGACATAAGTATTAGCTCCATTAAATTTTTTTCTGCTGGTGAATTTGTTGACTGAATAATGTATGCATCCTTGCCTCGAACGTTTTCATTTATTTCAATGGAGATTTCACCATCGCTGAATGTTCCAAGGTCGACATCACCAAGCTTTAGACCCAAGTTATCAGCCACACTCTGGGCCAACTGAGGGTTTGAGCTTCCACTAAATATTAATTGCTTATCCATATTAAAAATTGGCTGGGGTGGTAGGATTCGAACCTACGAATGGCGCCACCAAAAGGCGCTGCCTTACCACTTGGCCACACCCCAATCCGTTTTAAAGTCATAGTATTCTAATCCTTTAAGACAAAAAATTCTAAAATTATCTCCATTTTTAGGTTGTAAAATTTGTTTTTCCTCAACAGTTGGAGATTCAATAAATAATGATGAGCCAGAGCCACTTAGCTTTAGTCTATTTTGTAGGTTGCTGGATTTATTTAATAATCTCTCGTAGAAATTTTTAAATTCACGATTTTCTTTTAAAAGTGGCTCGAACAATGAATTTTTTTCATGGTCATGCAACTTATCAATTTTTAGATAGTTTGATTGAAATATTTGCGATGTAGAAACATTTACCTTTGGGCTAATTAGGAGATATTCAATGTTTTTAGAGAATGCTTCCTGCAAACTGTCACCAAAGCCAGCCACATAACAACTTTTACTATTGATAAAAAAAGGGACATCTGCACCAATTTCTTTGCCTACTTCTTGAGCATTAAGTTTTTCTACCGATATACCTGAAAGTATGCAAAGGAAAAGAATTGTATAGGCTGCATTCGAGCTCCCCCCACCAAGCCCGCTACCAAATGGTATATTTTTTTTTAGATTAATTTGAAAATTGTAATTAGTTGAAAAAGTATCATTAAAATATTCAATTGATTTAATAATTAAATTTTCTTCTCGCAGCTCACTATATTCGCAGAAAACAGCATTTGAACTTGAGAAAACGAAGCTTATCTCATCAAACAGGTCAATTAGCTGCATGTGAGAGAATATGTTGTGGTAACCATCTTCTCTAACAGAATCGATATTTAAAAAAGTATTGATCTTTGCAGGGGTTTTTATGTTATACATCATTTAAGAAGATTAATATTTTTGAATCATCCTTTATAAACTCTTCATATATCGAGCATTCAATTTTTTTCTTGCACTCTTTATTTACTAAATAAAATAGTTCTATTGGCCTTATCGCAAAGAAATTCACAAGCCTTGTGTCGTAATTACTCTGATTCCAATCGCCACGATTGGAATTTAATTCACTGATAAGATTTATGCCTATGGGGTCATAAAATTTTATATTGACATTGTTTTTGGATATTTGCGCAACCACATTAAAAAAGAAATTTGCCTCATCAGAAGTAAAGGAAACTTTTCCTCTTAGATTGTAAGTGTCATTTGAAGAATATAAACTTGCACAACTTATTTGAAATAAGAGAATAAGGAATAAAAATAATTTTTTAATATGAATTTTCAATGTTGGGGCCTCAGTCACAAATCCACCTCTTTAGAGGTTAGAGAAAAATTTGCTTTTAATAAAGAGGAGATTAATAAAATTTTAATTAACCTTAAAGATTTAATGCCTTTTGAATCTGGGGTATTTTTATCAACTTGCAACAGAACTGAGTTCTATACTTTTTGCAAAAGGGCCGAGGTAAAAAATTTTGAAACAAGCCTAAAAAAAGCAGCTTCCAGAAAAATAAATATAAGAAAAAATGATCAATATCTCTATACAGGTGTTGATGCCTTTAAACATTTATTAAAAGTAATGACAGGGCTTGATTCAATGATTGTGGGGGAGCCCGATATCTTTGGCCAAGTTAAAAAAGCCTACCAAAACTCTAAGGAGCATTCCTATTTGGATAAATCTATGGAGAATATGTTTACGAGTGCTATAAGGTTATCAAAAAAAATTCGCACTTCAGCCAAGCTTTCTAGGAATCCAATCTCAATAGCTTCTGTGGTTGATAATGAGATTTGCAAAGGTTGTTCTAGAGTTATGGTCATTGGTGCCGGCGATATAGCACAAGCCTTATTGCCAAGACTAATTAAAAAGAATATTGAAATTTCACTTTTTAATAGAACTAGCACAGAGGTCAACAATATTAAGAGCAAGTCTCTGAAAAATATAAAGAACGAGATAGCAGAAGTTGATGCGATAGTAATTGCTGCGCCATCTGAAAATCCATTTTTTAACGATGAAGCTTTGAAAAAAGCATCCAAACGATTACAGGTTTTTGATTTAGCCATACCTAGGAATATAAATTTTAAGATAACAGGTAAGGACATTGAGCTATTGAACTTAGATGAGTTGAGTGAAAAGATTACGATTAACTTAGACTCAAGAAAAGTGGCCGTTAATGAAGCTCAGGTTTTTATTGATGCCAATGCTGAAGCAGAGTATTCAAGAATCAAAGGTTTATCAAGTTTAAAGTCTCAGCAAAAAAATATTAAAGAGAAGCTCAGGTCAATAAAAGAGCAAGCCCTAGAAGAAGCAAAACATAAACTTAAATCTGGAAAAGATATCGAGGATGTGCTCGATGATCTTGCTCATGAAATTAACTCAAAAGACCTTTTTCACATCTCAAAGGCACTTGAACAGGGTGTGCAGAAAGCCCGCAAAAGTTAAATATGAAAGCTAATATTAGAAAATCACTTGAGAGCATTAAGTTAAAGGCAAATGAGCTTTCTGATATGCTATCAGATCCCTCAATTACCTCTGATATTGATCAGTTAACAAAACTAAATAAAGAATTTTCTGAAGTAAAAGATATTGTAAACAACTGGGATGATTACCTTGAGTTAGAAAAAAATTTAGTTGACCTTGAAGAGCTCCTCAAAGATGACGAAATGAAAGAACTTGCTAGTGAAGAGAAGAAAGATAACGAATTAAAGCTTCAAGCATTGGAAGCTCAAATAATGATTCAATTACTCCCAAAAGATAAAGACGATAAGCGCAATGCTTTTCTTGAGCTTAGAGCAGGCGCAGGCGGAGATGAGGCTGCTATTTTTGTAGGAGATTTGTATCGTATGTATGTGCGCTTTTCTGAGAGGAGAAATTGGAAATTGGAGAAGGTAAAAGAAATTGATTCTGGTCCAGGAGGCTTCAAGGAGGTAGTAATGCGAGTTATTGGTAATGAGGTTTATGGAGATTTAAAATTCGAATCTGGAGTACATAGAGTACAAAGAGTTCCACTTACAGAATCTCAGGGCAGAATTCATACCTCTACAGCAACGGTAGCTGTTTTGCCTGAAATGGATGATATTGAAGAAAAAGACGTAGATATGAGTGAAATAAGAGTAGATACCTTCAGAGCATCAGGAGCAGGAGGTCAGCATGTAAATAAGACGGACTCAGCTGTCAGATTGACACACCTGCCTACTGGAATAGTGGTCGAGTGTCAGGATGATCGTAGTCAACACAAAAATAAAGCAAAAGCTCTAGCATTGCTTTCATCAAAAATTTATGACATAGAAAAACAAAAAGTAGAACAAGAGAAAGCTTCAGAGAGAAAATCGCTTGTAGGAACCGGGGACAGAAGTGAAAAAATAAGAACATATAATTTTCCTCAGGGACGAATTACAGACCACCGAATAAAACTGACTCAATACAATATTGAGGGGTTTCTCGACGGGGATATCAATGAAATGGTCGAATCTTTGAAAGCCCAAAATAATGCTGAAAAACTCTCAGAAATTGAAAATCAATAAAGAGCAAATTAAAGAAATTAAGCAATCTTGGAGATCTCAATACGGTGACACCTATCAGGAGGGCTTGCATTTTCTCATTGAGCATCTACCTAATATTTCAAAAGACATCAAGGAGATAGTTGATGAAATTGCTAAAAACAAGCCAGTTCAGCAGATTATCGGAGAATGGCCTTTTTACGATGGAACTTATGTTCTTGATGAAAATGTTTTAATACCAAGACCAGAAACTGAAGTAATGATCCACCATATTATTTCTCATGTGAAATCTTGCAAAAGTATTCTAGATTTGGGTACAGGAAGCGGTTGTATAGCAATAGAGCTATCGAAAATTTATTTTAATTCTAGGGTTCATGGAGTAGATAAAAGTTACAAAGCCATTGAGGTAGCTAAAAAAAATAACCATCAAACACTAAATAAGGTAAATTTTTATAATTCTGACTGGTTCTCAAATATTGAAGACAAATTTCAGTTAATAGTTTCAAACCCACCCTATATAGCTTACGAAAATGCCAAGGATAAATCCTTAATGCACGAACCAGAGATTGCACTTTTTGCAAAAAATGAGGGTATGTCTGATATTGAGCATATCACTCTCAGAGCTAAAAATTTTCTTGAACTAGGAGGTCGTCTATATATAGAGCATGGCCACGACCAAAAGAATAAAGTTCAAAAACTTTTTAAAAATAATGGGTTCAGAGACATAGAGACGTTTAAAGACCTTGCAGGCAAAGAAAGATTTAGCTTAGCTAAACTTTAGAAATTCCCAAATATTTAAACTTAATGTGTTAATTCTTGTAAAATGAGGATATGCAAAGTTTAGGCATCGTTGAGGGGTACTATGGTGGCCTATATAATTTCGCAGAAAGACGATCTCTCATTTCTTCTTTAAGTGAAGCCCAACTTAATTCATATTTCTATGCACCTAAAGAAGATCCATTTCTTAGAGGCAATTTTCATCTATATCAAAGTGAAACTTGGAGGAGCGAGTTCAAAGATTTCGTTCAGTTAGCATCAGAGAAATCTGTAGAAATAACTGTAGGACTTACACCATGCTCCAAACAACACATCGATCTGATAGAAGAAAAAATTGATTATTTTTGTGAGTTGGGCTGTAACAAAATTGCCTTGCTGTTTGATGACCTTGAACAGTTTAAAGCAGATGAGCAACTACAGGCATTAAATAAAGCCAAATTAGCATTTCCTGAGGTTGCTTTCCTTTTTTGCCCAACAGTTTATGCTCAAGAATTAATTGGCAAAGATAGTCAGCATACAACTTACTTTCAGGAATTCCTTGAGAATTGCCCAGAAGGCATTGATATTTTGTGGACAGGAAAAAAAGTTATTTCAACTAACTTAAATTTTGAGTCTGAGTCAGCTATTGCAGGATTTCCCTCAGAGAGAATAGCTATATGGGATAATTATTTCACTATTGATTCTTGCCCTAAGAGATTTAATCTTACAAATTTTAACCACTTAGATCAGAGCTATTTAAAAAACAAAGCAAATTACTTTGTAAACCTAACAGGCATGGAGCGAACGGATAAATTAATTATTGACATATTTGGGAATCTCTTAAGCTCCTCTGGAACTAAGTTTAAGAATATTCTGCAAAGACATGGCGTGCCTGATGCTCTAATTGAGATGATAGATTTGTTTGATCCTGAAATAAAAATTAAACTGTTAGAAAGTGATAAAGAAAAATTACATAAAATAATTTTTTCATGGTTCCATCCATTGAAGAATGAATGGTATCCTTATTTACACAATCTAAAAAACTGGGGGTAAGAATGAATATGCAAGATTGGAATCAAAACGTTGGGAGCATTATTGACTATGCACAAAGAATCTTTCCAGATGTCGAAATAGTTACAAGAAACCTTAACGGTGTTATTTCTAAAACAAACTACGGTGAGGTGGGAAGAAGGGCAAAAAAACTTGGATCGGCCCTAGAAAAATATGGTATTAAGCATGGACAAAATGTTGGCTCCTTGGCACTGAATACCTACAGAAATATGGAGATGTATTACGGTATCTCAGGTATGGGTGCTGTCATGCATACCATTAACTTTAGATTACATCCTGAACAGATTGTCTACATCATCAATCATGCTGAAAACAGAATTATTTTTATTGAATCTGTATTTGCACCTTTGCTTGAGGCAATTCAAGATAATTGCCCTACCGTTGAGCAATATGTGGTCTTGTGCAACAAAGATGAAATGCCAGAAACAAAACTTAAAAATGCTGTCTCATACGAAGAATTTATTGAAGATGGGGATGAGAATTATCAATGGCCTGCATTAGGTGAAGATGCTCCATGTGGATTGTGTTATACCTCAGGAACAACAGGCAACCCTAAAGGAGTGCTATATTCTCATAAATCAACCCTGCTTCATGCATGGGCTGGGTCATCGGCAAACGGCTTGGGTCTTGATAAAGACGACTCAATCCTGATGGTTGTGCCAATGTTTCACGTCATGGGTTGGGGCTTGCCATACATAGGTGCGATGAATGGGATCAAATTAGTGCTACCAGGCATGGGTATGGATGGCGCAGCTCTGGTTGAATTAATCCAAAAAGAAGAAGTTACTTTAGCGTTCGGAGTGCCAACAATTTGGCTTGGGCTTTTGGGATACTGTAAAGAAAACAACATTAAATTGGATACAGTTAAGCAAACAGTAATTGGTGGCTCCGCAGTTCCATATTCAATGATTAAACAATTCGATGAGGAGCATGATATTAATGTGGTTCAAGGGTGGGGAATGACGGAAACAAGCCCATTAGCAACTGCTAATATCAGGACAAAAGCAATGGAAGCTATGTCTAAAGAAGAAAGGTATAAACTTCAAACAAAGCAGGGCAAACCAGTTTATGGTGTAGAGCTTAAAATAGTCGATGACGATGGCAAGCATCTGCCAGAAGACGGTGAGGCATTTGGTAAGCTTCTGATTCGTGGTCCATGGGTTAATAAGCGGTACTATAAGTTTGATGAAGATGCTATAGATGCCGATGGTTGGTTCGATACAGGCGATATTTCATCAATCGATCCTGATGGTTATATGACCATTGTTGATAGAGCAAAAGACGTTATTAAGTCTGGTGGAGAATGGATTAGTTCTGTAGATCTAGAAAATGCTGCTCAAGGACACCCTGATGTTACTCAAGCCTGTGTAATTGGCGTTGCTCATCCAAAATGGGATGAAAGACCTTTGCTATTAGTTGTACCGGCTAATGATAAAAAGGACAAAGAATCCATATTTGCATATCTAGAGGACAAAATAGCAAAGTGGTGGAAACCAGACGATATTGTATTTGTAGATGAATTCCCAATTGGGGCAACAGGTAAAGTTCTTAAAATTGATTTAAGAGAGCAATATAAAGACCATTTAATGAAATAAGGAGTAACAAATGGAAGCTATTAAAGTAGAAGATTTAGGTAATCACGTTGGAGTTGTTAGAAGCACATCTTGGTTCACTGTTACACAAGACATGATCAATAATTTTGCGGATGTTTCCGATGATCATCAGTTTATTCATGTGGATCCTGAGAAGGCCGCACCAATATTTGGTAGCACTATTGCACATGGAGCTTTAATGCTTTCCCTATCAATTGGTAAAGGATATGAAACTGCTCTGGTTGTTGAGGGCACCAAAATGGCAATGAACTATGGGTACGATAAGGTGCGTTTTATAAACCCTGTGCCGGTAGATTCCAAGTGTCGCTATAACTCAAGTCTGCTTGAGGTAAACGATAAAGGAGGAGGCAGGCTGCTAATGAAGTTTAAGATTGAACTTGAAGTTGAGGGCTCAGATAAGCCAGGCTTTATTGCAGAAAACCTCGCAATGATTTTTGTATAAAAAGTACTTTTCAGTAGCACTACTTCTGCTTATAACAGGGTGTTCAAATGAATATCTAGACGTTGATTCGTGTCAAAGTAAAGGCGTTTTAGAGCTGATCTGCAACCTGCAAAATCCCGAGGATTTTGTCAAAATTCCTGAAGAAGATTCTTTGATAGTTTCACAATTTGCTGGCTTGGCCGAGCTAAATCATGGCAAAACTAATGAAGGTAAACTTTCTAGATTAAATTTAAATACCAAAGAGGTTGTTGATTTTAATATTGTTTTTTTAGAGAACAACATCGCTAACCTGGGTCAGAAAAATTGTCAGCCCTATAGCAGTTTTTATCCTCATGGCATTGATCTACACCATGACATAAATTTTGCAGGAGAAAACCTTAGTCCATTTTTAGAAGAAGCCTACCTTCTTGCTGTTGTAAACCATACAATTATTGATCGAATCGAATTTTTTCTTCTTTTCCCAGAATACGTAAATTTTTCAGATGCTGGGCCAAATACTCTCTATTGGGTTGGCTGTGTTGAAGGCCCAAATCAAAATACCTATTTCAATGATGTTGTCATTGCAGATGCAGATGGCAGCTTTTATGCCACGCATCAATACGATAAGGATATGGGGTTAACAGAACTTACTTTCTACAGTGTGCTGAGACTTGATACAGGTTTTATATATCAGTGGAGCCCAACAGATGGTTTTAATAAATTGTCTGATTCCGGTGGGGCATGGCCTAATGGCATAGAGATGATAGAAGACAGATTGTACGTTAGTTATAGAATGAATGGTTCAATAGGAGTATTTGCTAACGGCAACAGAACAGACCATAAGTTAAGAAACTACCTTGGTGGTGGTGCAGATAATTTATTAGTAGTTGGGGATGAGATATGGGTTGCTGTTCAAAATACTGATTTGGGCGGATTTCATTGTATTAATGAAACACTGATCCAGTGCCCAACTCCATTTTCAGTACAACGACATTCCAAAGACCTAGAGCTGCTTGAAAGGCATGATTTTCAAGACATTGCTTTTGGAGGAGCATCAGTTGCTTACGGAGATGGTAAGCAAATAATAATTGGCGCCTACAAAGCTGACCGTATCGCAGTCTTTAGGGTCGAATAGTTAACCAGCGCAGATTTTTAGCAATTTAAAGTTTAGATTTCAGAATTTGATTAATCAGTCC
>JADHNL010000006.1 GCA_016779525.1 SAR86 cluster bacterium
ATTCATCATTTTTATGTGGCTTGCTGTTCTGATTCTTCGTCCAGTTGTCACTTTTTTTCGAAAACAGAAACCTGAAACTACAAGAAGCACAACAATAAAAGCCACTACTATAAAATCTAAAGCAATAAAAAAAGTTAAAAAAATATCAAAAGCTCCCGTTTCAGCTGTTGAGAAAAATAGTGATTTTAAAATTTTATGTGCTTGTGGGAATCAGACCCATCTACCTGATCGCATTAATGAAGAAAAAGTAACAATCAAGAATATAAATCAATTTTATAGAAAATTGATTTGTTCTTCTTGTGGTGAAAGGAAAGCAAAAGTTTACCTTCTGGATGATTTGATACTTGACTTATCAAAGATTAAATTATGTGTTGAATGCAACAACCCAATACCAATAACAAGGTTGGATATAAACCCTGAAGCCAATGAATGTGTCTATTGTATAGAAGCAAGAGAAGATGAAGAATCAAAAAAAATTTCCATGAAAGGTTATGAACCATAAAATGTAGATGTCTAAGTTAACTTTAAAAGATTTAATTAGTTTAGAAGAGCCAGCAGTCGAGCAAAAAAGCTTTCGTGTTGTGCGGCACATCATGAAAGGTCATGGCTGGGAAGGCTTTGATGACATGATTAGATTTGATGATGAGTTGCTTAATATCTTCGCAGGCAATATGGTCAGCGATAGATACAAAGGTGCCGAAATTATCTTAACTTGTGTGGCACTGCCTAGATCCAAAGCATTGTTTAGAGCAGCATTCCGCAATCATGGCATCATCTCTTTTAAAGAAGCACGTAAACACTATTCAGGTTATGACCGATACAACCATTACTTACGCTCAAACAACATTCATACAGTTAAGGATTTAAGCAAGCAAATATTCTACAAGTTAGAAAGAATTCCTCTTCTGGAAGAATTTAGAAATAGACTGGTCATTGATTGGGGCAAGAACTCTCAAACTTATATTCAGAAGAGATTGGATAAACCAGTTTCTGAAATTTATCCCCAAGGCTTTGTTTCTTTTTTCCCCGGGTGGGACAGGGTAAAGATTTCATACCGTGAACTCAAAGAAATTATTGATAATCCCGATGGTAACAAAGATTGGTTTCAATACTTATCCAGTCATTCAGGAGTCTATGTCATTCTGGATGAAAAGTCAGGCAAACAATACGTCGGCTCGGCATACGGGGGAGAGGGATTGTGGACTAGATGGTCTGGCTACGCGCGCACTGGACACAATGGCAACAAGGCTTTGAAAGCATTAGCCAGCAAAGATCCTAATTTTGCCGATAAATTTACCTTCTCACTCCATCATGTTTTCCCTAAGACAGTGAGTAAGAATGAAGTTATCGAGTTTGAATCAATGTTGAAGCTCAAATTAGGTTCCCGAGCCTTTGGTTTGAATGAAAATTAAGCTACGTTTAAAATATTTTTATACAAAACGATCAATGAACAAAATATGAAATCAAAAAATAAAATAGGAAATGGTTGCCTATGGACTATATTAGTTGCGGTTGGAGTTATTATTTTAGTCAACTTAAATACCCCTAGTGAAGAAGAAAAAAAAGTTATGGTTGAGGAAAAATATTCAGAGGTAAAAGCAATTCCTGCTTCGGAATATTGTGCAAATAGAGATGGTTATGAAGAATTGATTGAACTTGAATCTCAGAGTCCTAGAAGTGAATACTATTCTAATATTTCTCAAGAGAAGTATGAGGAGTACTCTCAAAAATGTGCAGAAAAAACTGCTCAATTGATTAAAGAAGCGGAAGTACGAAGAATAAGTGAAATCAGAACAAAATACGCAAGTTTTGATGAAATTTATGGAGATACAAGAAAGATCACAAAAGAAGATCTTAGGAATTACATGATAAAAGTTCTAGAAATAACTCCAAACTGCTTCCCTGAATATGTTGATAAAAGCACTAATAAAAAAAGAACTTATTTTTTAATGTGCACAGATATGAAAAAAGTTTATTGGTCTGAAAGTGATATGAAAGATGGGATTGTAAGAAGCATAATTCCTCATTTATCTGATCTTGAGGCTTTGGCATATTGTGAGGAGTTGATTAAGTTGCAGCTAAACAACCCTGAAACATTCAGCCCTAGCATCCTGAACTATGCTGTAACAAAAGTAGAAGATTCTAGATCCGTTGTTGTGCAAAATTTTTCAGCTAAAAATGGTATTGGAGCTAAATTAAATTATCGCGCAACTTGTTTGGTCGGCAATGAAGTTTACGAGATTCAAGAGTTAATTCAGATTTAGGGTAGCAAAAGGGTAGCAATTTACCCTCCAAATTGATGAATAATGATGAAACTTGCTCTTTGCTATCTCATCGATCTCATCATAAAATACGCATTCCAATAAGGTTTTATTGATAGGAGAGGTGGCTGAGTGGTCGAAAGCGGCACCCTGCTAAGGTGTTATACGAGTAATCGTATCGAGGGTTCGAATCCCTCTCTCTCCGCCAATTTAAATATCTCATTTTTTAAGTTAATGTATAGCTAGTGATTAAGAAAATAGTAATAGTAATCTTATTTTTGATTCTGGCTTCATGTGCCGATAGTAATTATAAAGAGGAGGCTCCAAATCAAGTTCTATATCTTTGGCTGCATGATATTGGTTTTGAGGATCCAAATTTCTTAGCAGTAGTAAATGCCGATCCAGAATCAAAGAACTATGGAAAATTGATCGACACAGTTGCTGTTAATGAAACGTTGGGAATGGCTCACCATACTCCAATCTTCCTTCCTTCTTCTGGCATGATATTTGCAAACGATTTTCATAATAGCTATACCTATATATTTGATACCAAAAACCCTTTAAAACCTAAATTGATAAATAGCTTTGGTAAATTAAATGATTTTAATTTTCCTCACAGTTACTCTGAGCTGCCCAACGGAAACATTATCACGACCTTCCAAACCAAGAGCGGAATAGATTCAATAGGAGGCATAGTTGAATTTGATAAGGAAGGAAATTATTTAAGATCTTCCAGGGCTGAACCAGAGGATCCATCAATTTTTGTCAGACCATACGGAATTATTCTCGTTCCAAAATTAAATAAAATTATTACAACAAATTATGATATGCATGAAACAGATATAGGCTACCACATTCAGATTTGGGACATGGCTACATTGAATCTTCTTCATACAATTCAATTACCTAAAGTAGAGGGCATGATCATCGACCAGAACCCATTTGAAGGAAGATTGTTATCTGATGGAGAAACAATATTGTTTCAAACATTTTCTTGCGGCCTATTTGTTCTTGATAATTTAAGTGAACTTGAACCTAAAGTTACGTATACGCACCACTTTGCAGAGGGTCCCTTTTGCTCATTGCCAGTTAGACTGGAAAATTATTGGATTCAAACTGTTGCTAGTGACAATGGTGGTTTCAATGGTTTGGTAGTTCTTGATATCAGTGATCCATTTAACCCACTTGAGGTCGATAGGTTAGATACTGGCAGCAAGATCGGCCCTCATTGGCTAAGCCCAAATCAAACTGGTGAACAAATTGTCCTAACTGGTTTTTTTGAAGAATTAGAGCGAAGAATAATCATGTTAAATTTTGATAAATCTAGTGGAGATTTATCCATAGATAAAACCTTCGGAGGAGGTGACGTCAGTGGTCCCGGGCTAATGGTAGACATTGAGGAATGGCCACATGGGAAGACGGGAGCAGCATTAGCACATGGCGCAATTTTCTGGCCTCCCGCTCCTCCAGATTGGAAATAGCAGCACTACTTGTTATTAATTTAAAATATGAGAGCAGATTTGTAGACTAGTTCTTTTGCGTCTCAAGAAAACGACCTACGGGCACATCATCTAGTGGTAATAGTTTGATATTAAATTCTTCCCTTATCTCTTTTAGTGTTTTATTAAGATAATTTTCAGGCGTATGGTAATCCCATCGTTTTGTCATCTTCATACATAACCGAAATATTTTTATTTTAACAGGAATTAAGGACACATAGATTTTAAAAATTGACCACCAGCCACCATATTTTCCAACTAAGGATTTAATGAACTTACTGTAATCAGGATCTCGATAAAAACCTATTATTGGACCCCATTTAAATTTCGTACCCCACAATGCATAGGTATCGAGCAGTGACTCTTCTTCTATTGATGTTCCCAAACCAAATAAAACATGAGTGTAATCGTGCTCTTTAAACACCTTTGTATTTGGGGAGTCTATTTCTAATATTTCTTTGAATGCAGGATTTATCGCGTAGAATTCTTCTATGCCTTGCTCTAAAGTCTGTAATGAATCTTGTTTTTGAAACTCATACATAACACCGCTAAAATATCATAATTAATGAAAAAAAATAAAGTATTTTCTCTTTTTTTGAGCATTTGTTTAGTTTCCTGTACAACATTTATTCGGGAGCAATATGCTTCGCCAATTCAGTTGGTTGGAAACTCAGGTGAATATATAATTTTGCCAACCAAAACTGGCACAGGTTACCTCATTAAGAACAGGGAAGGAAACAAAGAGGTATTAGGTCTGCCTTATGTTACCGAAGAGGAGCTGATTATTATCGCTGGTCAAGAAATCTTGATGCAGCCAGTAGATTATGGTGAATCAAGAATTACCATAACGAATAATTCATTGGTTAATTTAAGTCCAGAGGATCAAGCTCGGGCCAATGCTGAAGCTCTTAAAGTGAATCAAGCAGTAAAGCAAGTTACACAACAAACCGATTTTAATTTTGATTTTTTCCCGCCAGTGCAAAATTTCATTACATCCGGTTATGGTAAGAAGCGATTCATTAATGGTAATCCAAGATCACCACACTTGGCTTTAGACATTGATGGTAATGAGGGTGACCCAATCTATGCGCCTAAAGCAGGAGTAGTGGTTATAGCAGAAGAGCATTTTTACAGTGGCAAAATGATGTTGATCAACCATGGCGGTGGTCTTTTTACGTCTTATAGTCACATGAGTGACTGGGTTGCAGAGGAAGGCGATTATGTCGAAGCCAAAGAATTGATAGGTAAAGTTGGTTCAAGCGGAAGAGTAACAGGACCTCACCTGCATTGGGTGGTTTATTTAAATGGCAATAGAATCAATCCAGAGCTGTTGGTTGATTTACAATACTATCAGGACTGAAGAAAAAACTTTTCCCAATCATTTCCTGAAAGTTTATAGCATTCTCGGTAATTGAGCCTTTCCTCACTTGCTTCCCAGAATTCAAAATATGACACCTTAATTTGGTAGCCACCCCAATCTAAAGGTCTTTTTTCTTCTAGTTCTCCAGATTCTATTAGTGATTTGGTTTGTTCAAATTTGGCCTGCAACATCTCATATGACTCTATTGGTTGCGATTGATCCGATGCAATGGCAGCAATGTTCTTGCCCTGCTCGCGCCCATAAAAATGTTCATCAGAAAAAATCTCTGGACACTTTGCAATCTGGCCTTCCAATCTAATTTGCACATTGGTTGCAGCCCACCAGAAATTTACAGCAACCTTATCATTGACGTTAAAATCATTGGCTTTATGACTGCTGTAACTAGAAAAGAAGATTAAATTATCTTCAAAAAAATACTTGAAATTAACGTATCGAGCATGAGGCGCCCCATCGGCATCTACAGATGAGATGCAACCAGCTTCAGCAATTGGCTGACCATTTTCTTCGGCTTGTAGATAGTAATCTTCAAATTTTTTAAATGGACCTTGATCGGGCAGATTTTTAAATTGCATTAGTCCATAAACCTTACTTGAATTGCATCGGCATAGATCTCAGAAAAAATACCCGATATCACAACAAATTTCTTTCTACCTTTAAGTTTCATTTTTGATTTGAGAGCATTAAATGCAGCTGAGATAGTTTTCTCATGGTTTTTGGTGAATTTAAGGCTGAGGTTTTCAACTGAAGAAGATAAAGATAATTTATTCTGGGTTGAAGTGCTATTGGTGAAAGCGTATACAGGAACCTTTGGCCTGGCTCGAGAAATTAAATTGGCTGTAAAACCACTTCTGGTTAATACCACTATGGCGTCGGCATTAATTTTTTCACTCAATTTTACAGTTGTGGCTGCTAGGATATGCCAGTCAGTTTCTTGTTTAAAGCCATTTTGAAATTGAAGTGTTTCTGATCTCTCAGCATTGAGAGCGATATCACGTATGTATTCAACGCATTTAAATGGATATTTTCCGACGCTTGTTTCACCAGAAAGCATCAAAGCATCTGTGCCCTCATAGACTGCATTGGCGACATCTGATACTTCTGCTCTTGTGGGGTGTGGGTTCTTAATCATCGATTCAAGGAGTTGAGTTGCAACTATGGATTTTTTGCCATGTTTGGCAGCAACCCTAATCATCTTTCTTTGGATATATGGCAAATTGGTAATGTCGGTTTCGATCCCCAAATCTCCTCGGGCCACCATAACCCCATCGGAATTTTTTACAATTTCATCTAGGTTTGAAAGTCCCTCTTGGTCTTCAATTTTAACAAATGTCTCAACATTGTCGGCTCTATCTTTCAGAAATTTCTTAAGCGTCAGTAAGTCTTGTTTTGAACGGCAAAATGAGAGGGCAATAAAATCAACGCCCATTTCCAATGCAAAATCCAAATCTTTTTTGTCTTTGTCCGTTAGTGTGGGTAGTTTAATTTTTGCGCCTGGGAAATTAACGTGCTTTTTCCCAGCAATCACCCCACTATCTAAAACTTCGCAAGTAATATTGTTGGATAGGTCAATATTTTTTATTTTTAGTTCTATGGCTCCATTATCAAGGGAGATTTTTCCTCCTTTTTTAATACCTTTGACGTACTTTAAATTATCTACAGGTAAGGCTTTGTTGTTTTTGCCCTTTTGTTTAGAAAGGACTAATTCCTGACCTTTTTTAAGGTGAAGAGATTCAGAAGTTTTTGCTGTTCTAATCTCAGGCCCTTGGGTATCTACCATAACCCCAATTGACTGATTTAATGATTTGTTTAAGGACTTTACGTAACCAATAATCTCTTTTAAATCCTCATGGCTAGCATGAGACATATTGATTCTCACAACATTCATGCCATTTTTATACAGATTTAAGATTGATTCTTTAGATTTAGTGCTTGGCCCAACTGTTGTAATTATTTTTGTTCTTTTATGCATACACAGTTTATTTAGTTTTTTATTATAATCTCTTTGTGAGCAAAAGTTTTTATTCGTCCATCAAAAGAGAGATAGAAGATATCAGAAATGAAGGGCTTTATAAAGAAGAACGTTATATTTCATCACCCCAAAAAACAAACATCAGCTTATCGGATGGCTCCAATGTGCTTAATTTTTGTGCCAATGATTATTTAGGACTGGCCAATAACAGCGAAATAAAGAAAGCTGCTAGCGAAGCGCTAGAGACCGATGGTTTTGGAATGGCTTCAGTCAGATTTATTTGTGGCACCAATGATCTGCACCAACAACTTGAAACTAAGTTAAGCACTTTTCTGGGTTACGAAGATTGCATACTCTACGTTGCTGCCTTCGATGCCAATGGCGGCTTATTTGAACCACTTTTTCATGCTGAAGATGCAATTATTAGTGATGCTCTTAATCATGCATCAATTATAGATGGCATTCGACTTTCAAAAGCAATGCGCTTTAGATATGCCCATAGCGATATGACAGAACTCGAAGACTGCCTGAAAAAAGCTGACGATCAAGGTGCACGTCATAAGGTAATCGTTAGCGATGGTGTCTTCTCTATGGATGGTTCATATGCAAAACTTGATGAGATTGTTCCATTAGCTAAAAAATACGATGCTCTAATTATGATTGACGATTGCCATGCAACAGGTTTTGTTGGCAAAAATGGCAGAGGCACAGCAGAACACTTTGGTCTCGAGGGTGAAGTTGATATTTTAACTGGCACACTCGGCAAAGCATTGGGTGGAGCATCGGGCGGTTTTACTTGCGCCAAAAGTGATGTGATTAAGTTGCTCAAACAACGATCCAGACCTTATCTATTTTCTAATGCATTGCCTCCTTCAATTGTTGCAGCCAGTCTTAAAGCTCTTGAAATAATCGAAGTTGATACAGAACGTAGGGCACGCATTGCAACAAATGCTTCTTACTTTCGTTCACAAATAAAAAACCTTGGATATACAGTAATTGGTGACGATCATCCAATTACACCAGTGATGGTTGGCGATGCAAAAATAGCTCAGCAAATGTCCAAACTTCTGCTTGCCAAGGGTTTGTATGCCATTGGTTTCTTTTTCCCAGTTGTGCCAAAAGGCCAAGCACGCCTCAGGCTTCAAATTACTAGCGAACATAAACAAGATGAACTGGATAAAGCTGTTACAATATTCGAGGAAGTTGGGAAAGAGCTTGGGGTAATATGAAAGCACTGGTAAAAGCTAAAAAAGAGATTGGCTTAGTATTGAGCGAGGTTGATAAGCCTAGTATTGGGCCCAAAGACGTTTTAATTAGAGTCAAAACAACATCCATCTGTGGTACAGATTTACACATTTGGAATTGGGACAATTGGGCACAATCTGCCATTAAGACACCCATGACAATTGGTCATGAGTTTATGGGGGTCATTGATCAAATTGGCTCAGATGTAAAAGGACTAAATGTTGGAGATAGAGTTTCAGTTGAATCTCATATTGCAGGCACCAGAAGTAGAAATGCTAAAGCTGGAAAACTTCACCTGGATCCAGATACTGTAAATCTAGGAGTAGATAGAGATGGTGCATTTGCTGAATACGTTTCAGTTCCTGAAACCAATGTAGTGCCATTACCTGATTCAGTTGGGGATGAACTTGGAGCCATCTTAGATCCGTTTGGCAATGCAGTGCATGCTACGCTTTCATTTGATTTGGTGGGAGAGGATGTTCTTATTACCGGCGCAGGACCAATTGGCATAATGTCTGCAGCAATCGCTCAACATATAGGAGCAAGAAGAGTGCTATTAACTGACATAAACAACGAACGATTGGTTTTAGCACAACGGGTTTGCAATGTGGAGACTGTTAACCCTACTGAACAATCAATTGCCGACAAAATGTCTGCAATGGGTCTTAAAGAAGGATTCGATGTTGGCTTGGAAATGTCAGGATCTGAATTGGCCCTTAAAGAAATGGTGGAAAATATGATCATGGGCGGCAAGGTTGCTTTGCTAGGTTTGCCTAGTAACGAGATTTCTTTGGACCTATCTAAGGTAATTTTTAAAGCACTCAATATAAAGGCTATCTATGGTCGGGAAATTTTTGAGACCTGGTATAAGGGATTGGCTCTGCTTGAATCCGGCTTAGATATAAAAAATATAATTACACATAATTTTGAATACAGTGACTTTGAGAAAGCCTTTGCATTATTGAACGATGGAAAAGCAGGCAAAGTAGTGCTGCATTGGAGTTGACATGGAATATAGGAAGTTAGGAAATTCAGGCTTAAAAGTTTCTGCTTTGTCGTTTGGTTCTTGGGTAACCTTTAGCAATCAGGTTGATGCAAAGTTAGCACAACAAATGTTTGGTATCTGTTTGGATCATGGTGTCAATTTCTTTGATAATGCTGAAACTTATGCACATGGACAATCAGAGATTGTGATGGGTGAAGCTTTAAATTCATTGAGTCATCCTCGAGATTCCTATTGCGTATCCTCAAAAGTATTTTTTGGCGCTGAAAAAAATCCTTTACCAACTCAGATGGGTTTGAGTAAAAAACATATAACAGAAGCATGCGATCAGGCCATGAAGCGCTTAAAAGTCGATTACTTAGATTTGTTTTTCTGTCACCGAGCTGATCCGGATACGCCAATTGGTGAAACGGTATGGGCAATGCACAACCTAGCGACACAAGGGAAAATTATCTATTGGGGCACGTCCGAATGGGAAGAGTCACAAATTAGAGAAGCTTATGAGTTTGCTGAAAAATACAACCTCACCCCGCCAACCATGGAGCAGCCTCAATACAATCTGCTTTACACAAACAGGCTGGAGAAAGATTATTTACCAATTTTTAACGATTATAAAATGGGCACAACCATATGGTCACCACTAGCAGCTGGATTGCTATCAGGCAAATACATAGAGGGTGTACCGGCTGACTCGCGTGCCAATCTTCCAGGCTACGAATGGTTAAGAAAGATAATGATCGAGACTGATAATAGTAAAGACAGAATGCAAAAGATCGTAGATCTAAAAGTTATAGCCGATGAACTTGGAGTGAGTTTAGCAAAGATGTCTATTGCTTGGTGCTTATTGAATGAAAATGTTTCCACGGTAATTTTAGGTGCTTCGAAAATATCTCAGCTTGAGGATAATTTGGGATCCATGGAGGTGCTCAAGTTATTGACTCCTGAAATTGAAAAAAGAATTAGAGCTATTATTGAATAGACTGACTCACATCACCCAGACCAAAAATCAAATTTTGAATCTTATTTACACCGGGACAAATGTCTGGGGCGATGAAAGGGCAATTTAAATTTGAAACCCCTAAGGATTTTGTGTCGGGGAAATTCAAACTTGGGTCATCCACAGGTGCTACTCCGGGCTCGGGCTCAGTTGCTAGCATTAAGGTAATGTACTTTATCCAGGAATAGGGCATCCATAGCAAATATTCAAGAGGCCCAAATTTTATCTGATGACCTTTGTCGTAGTTATGGGAGTATTTGGTAAATCTTACGAGGGAAATATTTTCTTCAGGCACAAAGAATGCAAATTGACCATCGGTTACTTCAAGACCAACTAAGGTTTTGTTTTCATTAAATTTCCTTACACTCCAATGTAAACCAAACCATTCTCCAGTCCCTTCAGATAAAGGTTTTATCGATTGATTTATGAAATAAGAATCAATAAGTTGAACGCCATCATATACACCCTTGTTGGCTATTAGATTGATAAATTTTAAAAAGTCTATGGGTTTTAAATCAACCCCATAGTAGGTCATGTCGTTGCCAGCCACATCGCTCCATAAGCCATATCTTTCAATGCCCAAAGGCTTAAAAATTTCTTCAACCAAAACTTCGTGTGGTTCTTTGCTAAAAATTGTTTGAATGACAGGGTTAAGAAGCATGGTATTAACGTTGTTGTATTCATAAACCACACCTTGTTCTAAGTTAGGTTTTACTTTCATTGCAAATGCAAGATTGTCTTTCGAGAAAAACATTTCTTCGTTGTAGTATTCAGTAATGGCCAAGCCCGTTTTCATTGCTAATAAGTTGTAGAGGGTAATATCAGCTTTAACGTCTCTTGATAACTCAGGTATAAAGAAGCTTAAAGGTTTGTTGAGATCCTCAAGGGTAATGAGGTCCTGCTCTATTGCTACCCCAATAAGAGCAGCATAAAAGGTTTTGGCTATTGACCAAGAGGTCGCTAAGTCGTCTTCGCTATAGTTCTCACCATAATATTCATGAATAATTTCGCTATTATGCGACATGATAAATGCTTGAGTGGCATTGTCGGATTCTATGAGCTCAACTAACTGTTTTTTTACTTCTTGATTGAGTGGTTCGTTAGCAGAAAAGTTGGCAGTAAAAAAAACAAGTAAGCCAAAGAGAATTCTATTCATCTTCTAAGAATGTCAGGTAATCAATTATTTGTGAGTAATCTCTTATGAACTCTCTTGATACTCCGTCCTCCAAAGTTGCTGGAGATATTATATTTTCATCAGCGTTCAGAAAGCCCCATTCAATCAAAAGTCTAGCTAAGGCAATGACATTATCCATACCCAGAAAACTTAAGCTATAAAGAAAGCCAAGGTTTTGAACATCACCAGGGGGAGGGGTGTATTTGGTTATTCTGACGAATACCACATCCTTTTCTTTGTCGACAAAAATGTATTGTCCAAATTTTCCGCTGGCGTTGAAAATTTTTCTCTCTTCATCAAACCTTGATATCCACCAATGCATCGAATACCCGCGTTCAGATTGGTAGCCATTTTCAGGAGGTAAGTCCCAAACTTGTTGAAATGTTTCTTTGACAAATTCTTCTGAAATTAATTGCTCGTCTTCCCATTTCCCGTTCCTTGAAAATAGTAAACCAAACCTTGCGTAGTCACGTGCCGACATATCAAGACAGCAATAAGTCAATGAATTGCCAGCATTATCGGTCCAGGCAGAATAAGACGAAACTTTGGTAGGATCCATTATTCTTTCTTTCAATAGTGTTTTAGCATTTTTCCCAGTTGCTCTAAGCAATATATCGCTTAAAAGCATGGAGTTAACATTGTTGTACTCAAACTTTGAATCGGGCTCTTTGTCTCTTTTAACTGTTTTTGCATAGGCCAGATGGTCTTTTTCAAAAAACATATTTTCGTGTTGGTTTGCTGGGTATTCGAGACCACTCGACATATTTAATACTTGTCTAATTGTTATATCTTGTCTGTCTTCGGTAAAATACGGCAGATAGTTAGAAACTTTGTCATCCAATGATGCAATTTCACCCCGATCAATAGCGGTACCAATCAGACTTGCATAATAACTTTTAGCCACCGACCATGATGTACCTCTAGAGTTTTTGTCATAACCTTCGGCATATCGCTCTCCCACTATGTAACCATTTTTAATGAGCACTGTAGCCATGGTTGAATCATCTACAAAAGATGCATCCAGTAGTCGGTCAACTTTACTTGAATCTAAACCAAGACTCTCTGGTGACCTAGATTCCCATTCTGTATCTGGATATGTACTGTCTGCAGTAGTGCTTAATGAAAGAAGTAAAGTTAATGCGATGTATCTCATGTAATTCCTTTTTTTATGTTGGTTAAAATAATACCATATTGAAAGAAAAACTAGATATTTATAGTACCGGTTTAAAGAAATTTATCCCCAAATCCTCGGGTTGAAAATTCATTTAAAATCCATATACATAAAGGGTTTGAACGGTATTATCGTAGACTATTTTCAGTGTATTAGGACAGCTTCATGACAGTTTTATTTTCAGCACATTCATTAAGCCACAGCATAGATGGCAATGATATTTTTACAGATATGTCTTTTGATGTTAAAACTGGCACTATCACAGAGATTAGAGGGGGCAATGGATCAGGAAAATCTTCCCTACTGAAAATCTTATGTGGATTAATAAAGTCAAATAGTCTTGATGTACAACAAGATGTAATTGGAGATATATCCTACTTAGGTCATTCCAACGCAATGGTGGAAGAGATGAGCTTCAGGCAAAATTTTGCTATGGACGGGAAGACTATTGATAAAGTCTTAGCCCAAAGGCTTAATATTTTTAGGCTTAGAAATCAAAAACTAAATAACCTTTCATATGGAGAAAAAAGAAAAATAGCTCTTCAAAGGGCATTGCAGTCGGGGAAAAGAATTTGGATTTTTGATGAGCCATTTGCTGGCTTAGATGATAATAGTGTTGCTACTCTAGAAAGTATCTTTTCGGAACATGTTAAAGAGGCTGGGACTATTGTGGTCGCAAACCATCAGCAGATTATTTCAAATAGCAATATTATTAATATGGAGAAGAGTTATGCTTAGTGCTCTAAAGAGGGAGCTATTGTTGTTTTTTGGTGTGCCAAAAAATATTTACCTCCCTTTATCGGTATTTTCAGTAATATTCCTCATATTTCTTATATTTAATGAAGGGCAGTCATTTCAGTATGCAAGCTTGTTTATTGCTTCATTTATTACCGTATTAATTATTTCTGAAAATACTTTTAAGGAAGATTTTCTAAATGGATACATCGAAAAGCTATTGTGTGAGCAAAGCAACATGCTTTACTACTTCTTTGCAAAAAGCCTCACCCAGTTAATGTTTATTTTTATACCGATGCTTGGGCTTAACTTTATTTTTGGTTCTGTGCCTAGTGGTATGAGTTCTGCTAGCTTTAGTCTTGCGTACTTAGTTTTTCTTTTAACGCTTAATTTTTTCTTTCAGTTAGGTAGTGTGGTTTCAGTAAGAAGAAATAATTCTTTGAACGCCCTAATTATTATTCCACTTTTGATACCTTTTATAATCTTAGTTAAAGGCTTAGTGGTAGATGGTGAGTGGGAGCCAAACTTTTATTTTTTAATGGCTTATTTTATTTTTGGATTGTTTTTTATAAATTATCTAACAGTTAAAGTCTTGGAAATTCAGAGTAAATAATATGTACAAATACATAGCGAAATATTTTTTATTGGACAGGGTGTTCTTGTTTTGTAAGGCTACAGCCTTATGGTCACTTGGCATTGGGGCTACATCATTTTTGTTGGTTGCTTATCTATGCTTAATTATTTTGCCTGCGGATGCTACTCAGTCTGAGGTGTATCGGATTCTTTTTGTTCATGTCCCTTCTGCTATCTTTTCAGAATTGGTTTACATCTTCATGGCTATAAATGGATTTATATATCTAGTTTGGAGAACTAAAATTTCAGCCATATTTTTAAATTCAGCAATTAATATTGGTCTAGTATTCACAGCATTAGTTCTAGTGACAGGTGCTTTGTGGGGCAAGCCTACCTGGGGAACCTATTGGGTTTGGGATGCCCGAATCACTTCAACATTTATATTGCTAATTCAATACATAGGGATCTTGGCTTTAAAGTCTTCTTTTAATTCAAAAGAAACTGCAGACCAAATTGTCTCAATTGTGGCTATTATTGGTGCCATAAACATTCCAATAATTAAATTTTCTGTAGAGTGGTGGAACACTTTGCATCAGAGTGCGAGCATAACCTTTAGTGGTAGTTCAATTGATGCTGAAATGCTTTATGCGTTGCCGCTTATGGTTTTATCTTTCGCATTTTTGGCTTTCTTTATTTTCTGTAGAAATGTGCAGATTGAAATCTTATCTAGAAAATCAAGCGCTAAGAAAGTTCGGGAGTTATTGAATGGATAATTTGCTTTTAGTGTACGCATGCTACTTTATTACATTTGCAGCATTAATTGGTTTAGGAGCTTTGGTTGAAATGAAATTTCGTAATCAAGTAAAGGAGCTGCAAGAGGATTATGATTAGAAAAAATAGAGCAAATAGAATTTATTTAATCTGTACATTTATATTTGCTGCTGCAGCAATTGTTTATTTTGTTTTGCAGGCTATGAATAAAAACATTGACCTTTATTTAACTCCAACTCAGGCCAAATCAGGTCAGTATGAGATAGATGGCAGCTTTAAACTTGGCGGTATGGTTGCAATTGATTCTATTAAGACTGGAAGTGAGCTTGATGTGACCTTCATCGTTACAGATTTCAAAAATTCAATGACTGTAAATTATTCTGGTGTTCTGCCAAGCTTGTTTAAAGAAAATAGTGGGGTAGTTGCTTCAGGTTTTTATGACCAAGATGCAAAGATTTTTGTTGCAGATGAGATATTAGCTAAACACGATGAGAATTACATGCCAATAAATATAGAGGTGGAAAATTAATATCAGCCCTGATGTCTTAGGCAATATTTTTTTAGGTTTAGCATTATTTTCTGCTTCACTTCAAATTATTGCCTCGTTAAAACAAAAAATACTGCTCGCTAAAAACCTCAGCTATGCCACTTGTCTATTTCTTTTTGGAGGTGCTGTATACCTATTATCCAAATTTTTGACCAATGATTTTTCCTTCCTGTATGTAGCTCAAAATTCAAACGTTTTATTACCAACCTTTTACAAAGTCTCAGCTTTCTGGTCGGCCCATGAGGGCTCATTCTTTTTAATGATTCTTCTCTTAAGTTTTGCTAGCTCTATTGGTCTCTATATCACCAAAAACCGTGCTTTTACATCCTATGTCATGGCATCACAAGGCATAATTATTTTCACTTATTTGCTATTTATGATTTTTGTATCAAGTCCATTTTTAAAGTTGGACTTTGCTCCAGTAAATGGAGCAGATCTTAACCCCTTGCTCCAAGACCCTTTGCTAGCCATTCATCCTCCGATAATTTTTTCTGGCTATGTCTTCTACGCAGTAACATTTTGTTATGTCATTGCGGGTCTATTTAGTGGGTTTTCGCAACAATTATTTCAGCATTTAAAGATATGGGCTGGCATTTCATGGTTTACTTTATCTTTTGGCATATTGCTTGGCTCAATTTGGGCATACTATGAATTGGGTTGGGGTGGATATTGGTTTTGGGATCCTGTTGAGAATGTCTCACTAATGCCTTGGATAGCCGGGACTGCTTTGACCCACTCTTTGGTCTATAGTCGGGATAAACTATTGCTTTCATGGATGGTATTTTTAGCAATCCTTACTTTTTTACTTTCAGTTTTTGGATCATTCATTGTGCGCTCTGGAATCCTCAACAGCGTTCACAGTTTTGCAGCTGACCCATCTAGAGGAATTTTTTTACTCAGCATCTTTGCGGCATTCTCATTAATATCATTTGTACTATTCATAAAAAACTTTGCAAAAATGGAGTCTGCCTGGCCAAAATTAGGTTCAAGAAATTATCTTGTGGTTCTCAATAACATTGTGTTGTCAGGTATTTTATTGGTTGTTTTTATTGGTACTTTGTACCCAATACTTACCGAAGTTATATTTAGTCAAAAGCTTAGCATTGGTCCAGATTATTTCTCTCAGCTTATTTCACCTTTAGTGCTTGTTTTGATCGCACTATTTACGTACGAGCAATTTATGAGTTTAAGTATAAATACCATTTTTAAGCTTGGCGGGCTTCTGGTTGTTTCAGCAATATTTCTTTTTATAATTTTGCCGGCAAACGTTTACCTCAATCTAATTTTTTGTTTTGTACTTTTGGTGGCCTTGGTGATTAAAGCAATTTACGATTTCCAACAAAGAAAAGCTTTAATCCAACCTCATAAGGTTTTAGGACATTTCTCAGTGACTTTAATGACGCTAGCGATTATCTTTAACCATAATTTTTCAGAACGTGTGGATATTAGAATTTCCCCAGGAGATGCGATAAAAGTTATGAATGCTGATATTCAATTTGAAAGTATTGATATTGTAGCTGAACAAAATTTTGATTCAGTTAAAGCAAATTTCGTAGTCAATGAAAATTTTACTCTTACTCCTGAAAAAAGGATTTATAAAGTGGGAGGGCAAATTACTTCAGAAACGGCTGTAAACTCAAACATCATAAAAGACTATTTGATTGTTCTTGGAGATAGGTTTGAAGATGGATCCTGGTCAGCAGCGTTTTCAATCAAATATGGCATTCTTATAATATGGCTTTCGGCAGGTTTGTTGCTTGTTTCTATGCTTTATGGAACGATAAGGAGAACGTGATGAAAAAAACTATTGTTGTTCTTACAGCAGCACTATTGGTCGCATTGGTTTGGTTCTTTGCCTTATCTTTGAACACCCCAAAAATCTCAAATGTGAAAACCCAAGAGGGAAAAAGTTTACCCAGTGGTTTTGAACTTATAAAACTTAATGGTGAGAAAATAGAAGAAACCGAACTCAATGAAGGCATGGTCTTGCTTAATGTTTGGGCAAGTTGGTGTATTACTTGCTTGGTTGAGCACCGATTTTTAAAGGAGTTAAGCAACACTTATAACATTGATGTAATAGGGATTAATTATAAAGACAAGCTTGGCGATGCTATTAAGTACCTTGATAAAAACGGCGATCCATATATTTATTCTATTCACGATTACGACGGCAAGTATGCTCTTAAGCTAGGGGTAACCGGAGCCCCTGAAACCTTTTTGCTAATTGACGGTGAGATTGTTAAACACAGAGTTGGGGAAGTAAACCAACAGGTATGGGATGAAGAATTTAGCCATTTTTTTTAGTATTTTTTTCTTAGGTTTTTTTATTTCTGCAGAGCAGTTATATCCAGGCCTGGACGAACAACAACTTAAAAGACTTAACTATTTGTCCGACAATATTCGTTGCCCAAAATGCTCGTATGGCAACATTTCCAGTTCAAATGCGCCAATTTCCAAAGATCTAAAAGAAGAAATTGCCCAAATGATTTTAGCTAATAAAACAAATGACGAAATTTATGACACCATGACCGAAAGGTACGGAGATTACATTCTCTTAAATGATCCTGAGAAAAGGAATCCGCTAATATTTCTTGCTCCTTTAATAGTTTTAATTATATCCATATCAGTGGTTACAATTTATACTATTAAAAAATCTAAATGAGACTAAAAAGCTTAAAATTAGCAGGATTTAAAAGTTTTGTTGATCCAATAACTGTCGATTTCCCTGGAATAATGTGTGGCATTGTTGGCCCTAATGGATGTGGAAAATCAAATATCATAGACGCTATTAAATGGGTCAAAGGTGAGCTTTCTCCCAAGAGCCTTCGAAGTGAAAGTTTGCAAGATGTCATATTTAACGGATCGGATAATCGTAAACCTGTAAGCCACTGCTCAGTAGAATTAACTTTCGATAATTCTGAGAATTTTTTAGGAGGCGAATATTTAAAATTCAATGAAGTCAGTGTCAAGAGAGAAATGGCGAGAGATGGCCAGTCGACTTATTTTATTAATAACGCCGTCGCCAGGAGAAGAGATGTTCAAGACTTGTTTTTGGGTACCGGTTTAGGATCAAATAGTTATGCAATTATTGAACAGGGAATAGTTTCAAGCCTGGTTGGAGCAAAGCCAGAGGAATTAAGAAGTTACGTTGAAGAAGCTGCTGGTATTACAAAATACAAAGAGAGAAAGAGAGAGACAGAATCGCGAATTCGAAGAACTTCCGAGAATATATCAAGATTAAAAGACCTTGAAGATGAGGTCAAAAGATCAATCAGAAGATTGAATGCCGAAGCTAACCTAACAACTAAATACAAAAAGTTGCGTGATCAAGAGCAGCAATTTCAGAAATTTTTAATAAAGTGTGACCTTGATGAGTTAATTGCCCAGAAAAAAAGTTCAGAGAAAGAAAATAAATCAATCGATACAGACATTGAAGGCTTGGAGGCACAAAAAATTTCATTTATCTCTAAAAGAGATGTGGTCAAAACCACATTGATGGAAGGATTGAAGAAGCTTGAAGACGAGCAAAGAAAATTCTTTGAAACAGGCGCTAAAATTTCATTGGTAGAAGAAAAAGAAAAGTCGAGCAAACAACGAGTTGAAGACTTAGCCAAAGAAAAAGAAAAAATAAAGAATAATATTGCCGAGCTAAATAGTTCTGAAAATTCTGTCAAAAGTTCGGAAAATATAAGCTCTGAACTAGATAAAAAATTGCAGACGAATGCCAGCAAGGAAGCAAAATCATTAAGCCTCGATGATTCAACTGAAAAAAAAGTTACACAATCTTTATCTAATTTTTGGATAGATGGTTATAAAACTGGTGTAGGTGAAGCCAACGATAATATTTTGACTATTAATAGTCTGAAAAAAGATTTTGAAGAACGAATAGTGGCAATTGAAAATGAGATTAAAGCATTGGAAAAAGATACCACAGCAGAGAAAGCCAATCTCTCCGATTTAGTTGAGCTTAGAAAGACGCAGGAGCTAGCTGTCATTGAGCTCAGAGGCAAGCAAGATAAATCAAGCGAGGAACTAAGGTCTTTTGAACATGAAATATCAAGACTTGAGACTGAGAAAGATGTTGTTATCCGCGACAGAAATGAAAAAGAACTTAACAAGCGAAGCATTGAGATTGAGATTAAAGAAAAAGAAGACAGGCTTAGAGTTTTTAATGAAGTTAAAGACATTGAGGGCGATTACGATGAAGTCCTTATGTCCCTAGAAAAACTTCAAAAAAGAATTATGAACTTGGGACCCATTAACTTTGCTGCTCCCGAGACTCTTGAGGTTGAGAAAAAAAGAAAAGAGACACTAACAAGTCAGATTGAGGAGCTAGAAACTTCGTTAAATAAACTTGATGAGGCAATTAAAAAGATCGATCGTGAATCAAATAAGTCGTTTCATGAGTGCCTAAATTCAGTAAATAAATACCTTGAAGAGATGTTTCCAAAGCTGTTTGGTGGAGGTTTTGCAAAACTTAATTTACAAGATGATTCAGAAGACTCTGGTCTTGTGCTTATGGCAAGGTTACCAGGTAAGAAGAACACTAAATTATCACAGCTATCTGGAGGTGAAAAGGCATTAACAGCCTTAGCGCTCGTTTTTTCACTATTTTCAATTAATCCAGCCCCATTCTGTTTATTGGATGAGGTTGATGCACCGCTTGATGATGACAACACTTCAAGATTTATTAATTTGGTATCAGAAATGTCTGAAAAAGTGCAATTTATTTTTGTGACCCATAACAAAATTTCCATGGAAAAAAGCTCACACCTTCTAGGAGTAACTATGAGAGATTTGGGTGTCTCTAAGGTTGTATCTGTCGATGTGGAGCAAGCAATGGAGATGGCACAATCTTGAACCCAATATATTGGTACGTAATCTATATTATTTTTGGAACCGCAATAATTGGCGGTCTCATTTATCTTTTTAGAAAAAGAATTTTTAGCTCTAATAGAATCATTTTTTCAAAAGATTTAGATGACCGCCCTATCAATGTAATTAATGAAAAAACTACCATTGAAGTAAAGAATGAAATTAGGATTCCAACTCAAGCTGAATTTGACCTTGAGGATCCAAATGAAGATAAATTCTTAAGCATCCATCTTCTTGCAAAAGCTGAAAAAAGACCAGATTTTAATTTATTGCATACCAAATTAAGTGCTAACGGTCTCTCATTCGATGATAGAAAAAAAGTATTTATAAAAATGAATACAAATCATGTTATTCATTTTTATTTGCTTAATGGAGAGGCTGAAAAAGATTTGTCTGCCGAGACTTCTATAGCTATATTAACTTTTTTGCTGCCATTAAAAGGGCAAAATAATATCCTTAAAGTTTTTGAGAACATGATTACATTGGCTAGAAATTTAGCCACCTCATTTGAAATGAAATTATTAGATGATGACTTCAATCCCGTGTCAGATCAGACCGTTGCTAACTACAAAGAAAGAGCAGCTGAACTTGATATAAATCTTGGAAATAATGTCGCTAGAAGAAGAATTAAGTAAGTTACGAGTTGAGGTTGAAAGACACAATAAGCTGTACCATCAGCATGATAACCCTGAGATTTCCGATGCTGAATATGATGCTTTGTATTTAAGGCTAAAAGAACTTGAAAGTTTAACTAAATCTTTAGATAGCTCATCACCAACTGCAAAAGTTGGCGCCAAACCTAGAAGAAGCTTTGAAAAGCATAAACATTTAAAGCCTATGCTTTCCTTAAGCAATGTATTTAACGATGAAGAATTTAGAAAGTTTGAGGATAGAGTCACTAAATGGACCAGTCAGAAAAATATTGAGTACTCAATAGAGCCAAAATTTGATGGCATTGGCATCTCAATTACTTATGAAAATGGAAAGTTAACAAAAGCTGTGACAAGAGGAGATGGTGCAGAAGGAGAATTGGTCACAGAAAATGTTAGACAAATTAGCAAGATCCCACATGAAATTGAGTTTGATGCCCCAAATATAGTTGAGCTGAGAGGTGAGATATTTTTTCGTCTCAATGATTTTAATCGCTTAAATCAAAAGCTAGAAAAAGAGAACGGAAAAAAATTTATAAGTCCAAGAAATGCTGCAGCAGGAACCCTGAGAAATTTAGATAGTGAAATTGTAAAAACTAGACCACTTGATATTTTCTTTTATGCACTAGGGGGATGCTCTAGCGACCTAAACTTTGTGTCACAAAAAGAATTCTTTAGTTTCTTGAACAAAAACAATTTCCCTACTAATGAATTAACCAGTTACGGCGATATAAATCATGTAACCAGAAGTGTTGAGGTTATTTTAAGCTCAAGAGATAATCTTGACTACGAAATCGATGGTGCAGTAGTTAAGGTAAATGATTTTCAGTTGCAAGAAAAGTTAGGCTTTGTATCCAAAGCACCAAGATGGGCCGTTGCTTGGAAGTTTCCAGCTTCTGAAAAATTTACCAAAGTAAACGATGTGCTTTTCTCTGTTGGCAGAACTGGGGTAGTAACTCCATTTGCTCAAATTGAGCCTGTGCTTTTATCAGGTGCAAATATTTCAAATGTTTCATTACATAATATGGACGAACTAAAGCGACTGGACATTATGGTTAATGATACAGTTTTAGTAAAACGTGCTGGAGATGTGATCCCACAAATAGTCAAAGTTAATCATGATGTGCGTGATGCAAGTGCAAAACCAGTAGATATTCCTGATACATGCCCTTCTTGTAATACTACATTGCATCTTGATGGACCATTTCTAAAATGCACTAATGGCATGTCATGTAAGAAACAGTTATTTGGTTTTTTTGAACATTTTGTTTCACGAAAAGCTATGAATATTGAGGGCTTGGGCTACAAGATTAATAAGCACCTGATTAACTTGGGCTATGTAAAAGAAGTGGCCGATCTATTTAAGCTAAAAAAATATGAGAGTGAGTTGAAAAGTCTTGAGGGGTTTGGTGAAAAATCTATTGATAATCTTTTTGGCAGCATTGAAGCTTCTAGATCACCAACCTTGGAGATGTTTATTAATTCCCTTGGCATTCCAGAAGTGGGAGAAACCACTGCATCTTCTTTAGCTAGGTATTTTAAGTCATTTGCAAAACTTAGATTTGCAGATTTTGATGCATTGAAGCAAATGGATAACATTGGAGAGGTTGTAGCAAGACACATTGTTACCTTTTTTGAACAAGACCCCATCGGTATAGATAGCCTTCTAGCGGAGTTAAGCATTCAAGATTTTGTGGTAGGTGAAGACAGTCATTTAGATAATCTGAAAATTGTAATAACAGGTTCATTTAAAAATTTTAGTCGAGACGAACTTAAGCAATTAATTAAGCAAAGAGGAGGTATACCCTCATCTGCAGTTAGCTCAAAGACCGATTATTTAATTATTGGGGAAAATGCAGGCTCAAAGCTTAAAAAAGCAACTGAATTTGGCATAGAATTAATAACTGAAGACAAGTTGGATAATTTCTTAAAGCTATGATGAAACACTCTCTACTTATAATCTTAATTTTAACAACAGGTTGTGCTGTTAGCATCCCATCTAATCAAGATGACATCTGTCAGATGCTTGATGAGAATCCAAGGTGGAGAAACATGCTGTACAATTCCAGTGAAAAATGGGGTAGTGAACCAAGCACTCTTATGGCAATTATTAAACAAGAGTCGTCTTTTGATCCAAATGCAGCACCAGACAGGGAAAAAATATTAGGCTTCATCCCTTGGAAAAGGCCATCAAGTGCAAGAGGCTATTCACAAGCAGTCGATGCAACTTGGGATCAGTACAAAAAAGAAACGGGGAACTATCGCGCCAGTAGAAGTAGCTTTGAAAGTTCCGTAGATTTTGTCGGATGGTATCTTTCCAAAGCACCAAGATCTGGAATCAAGTTAAATGAGGCTGATAAATTATATGTGGCATATCACGAAGGTTATGGAGGCTTTCAAAGAGGCACATATAAACAAAAAGACTGGCTGCTTGAAGTAGCAAAAAAAGTAAAATTTGATTCAATCAGGTACAAGCGACAGTTAAATAACTGCCCAATTGAAAAGCCAAAAAAATGGTGGAACATTTTTGATTAATTAATTGAATAGAAGAGATTTTCTTAAACTTCTTGCACTGCTAGCAGTATCAACTTATTTGGGTTCGTCCACATCAACAAAAAAAGACCGAATAGTCATAGTGGGAGCTGGAATAGTTGGCTCTGCATTAGGTTATGAGTTGGCCAAGGCTGGTGCCAATGTAACTTTAATTGATAAAGCGCAACCAGGCTCACAAGCAAGCACTAATTCTTTCTCGTGGATTAATGCAACTTATCCTAAACAGCCTTATGCCTATAACTTCTTCTCACAATTAGGCATTGATGCTTATAAGAGTTTAGCTCCTGAATTGAATTTCCAAATTAAATGGTCTGGGTCCTTAGAGTGGTTTGCAAATAAGCAGATAGAAACAGATTCATTCAAACAACTTGCAAATATTATGAGGTATAAGCAATACACACCTGTCGAAGTAATTTCTGCATCAGATGCAAATCAATTGGAACCAAAAGTTATCTTTAAAAAGAATACGAAAGTAATTTTCTCAAAATCCGATGGCGCCATTGATGCTTTGGACGCAATTCATAAACTAACAAATCAAATAAAACAATATGGCGGCAAGATAATTTACCCTTGTGAGTACCTCTCATCGAACTACAAAAATGGAAAATTGCTTTCAATTAAAACTAACCAAGGAGAGATTGAAGCGGATAAAGTAATTTTCACCTCTGGTATCGACACCAATGCTTTGACAGGCAAATCATTTTTAAAAGAAGCAACACCGGGTATTATTTTAAAATCCAAGCCAACTAAAGATGCAATGAATCGAATGCTGATTGGGCCGGGAATTCATGTACATCAACAAAATAATGGTGTTGTTGTCATTGGTGAGCAAACTGGAGCACCCCCAACTCATAAAGAAAGGCTTAAACAAAAACCAAATAAGTTTCCTGAAATAATTGGAAAACAGCACGGCGAACGATTGCTGCAGCAAACTAATTTATTATTTCAAGAAAAATTAAATTTAGACCTGGATCAAATTTCAATTGGTTGGCGTCCATTACCTAAAGATGGTTTGCCAATTATTGGTTGGCTACCTAACCGGCCTAATTCATATATCGCAACAATGCATAGTGGTGTGAGTTTGGCTGCAATTGTTGCCAAGGTAGCTTCTCAGGAAATTTTAGATGGCGTAAGCAGTACTTTGCTGAAAGAATTTAGGCCCTCTAGATTCTTCTAATCTGGAATCCTTCCTCGGATGCTTTTTTCTCAAGATTCGGATTGATGATAGAAAAACAGCTATTAGGTTGCCCTTTTAGTTGCTCTGCTGCTTCGATAATCTCTTCTCGCGAGGTATTGATAATTTTCTTTCGGTATTGAGATCTAATTTTCTGTGATTTTTCTTCAATATTAAATCTATAATCCTTGAATGCTTCTCCTGCAGGGGATGCAGGTTTATCGATATCCGATAATACAGATAGCTTAGCTTCAAGAATCATTTCATCATCAAAATCACCTTTGGTTGCCCATTTGAATGACTCAGTAAAGTCTTCAAAAGTTTCAATAAATCTTGGATCTCTGTATGAAAAGAATTTGAATGCTCCTGCAAAAGGATCATAAATAGCTCCGCCACCATATGCTCCACCTTGTTCTCGCACTCTTCTGTGCAAAAATTCATTCCTCAAGAGACTTGCAAGAAGTAGATATTTTGGCGAATCTTCTGGGGAGTAAGAGGGTGCATCAAGCGACATTGCTGAAAAATTAACTTGAGTATTAATAGGCATTGCAACTTTTAAAAAGGCAGGCTTAAAATCAAAATTAATGGCTGAATCCCCGTCCTTTTTGAAATTTATATTCTTTATAAAATTCAGTTGTTCTTTACTAGGTTTTATATTTGAAATAATTGCGAGCTCATTCGCATTATCTTTAAGACTTACACTAAGATCTGCAATTTTTTGGATTTGTTTTTTAGCATCTTCTTCATTGTTGGAAATAAAAGGAGCAAATTTAAACAATGAGGACAGACCACCACTTATTTCATGGAGAGCACCAAGTTGGTTATGCATTGCTGATGCTGAAAGCATTGCAAACCTATGGCCATTTTCTACAATAGACTGCTGTATGCCCATAAAATTTTGAAACATAAGTTCCTTGATTCTCTTTTCATCATCAAACTTAGAGGAATCAAGTATTTTGAACATTAAATCCAAGATTTCGTCGTTGTTTTCTGGCAAGTATTTTGATGACAGAGCAACCCTCCCTTTGAGTTGCATGGTTTTATCAAAATAGAAATGGGTTGATGCAGATATGCCTCCAGATACTTTTGCTACTGACTCTTGTAGTTTAATGTGGTCCATATCTCCAGCACCTACTTTGCCCATAAGCGTTGTCAGAAGCATTAAATCGCCAACTTCATCAATTGAGCTGAGATTAACCTTTCTAGATATTGAATTGTAGGTCAAACCATTGGTGGCTTGATCATAAAATATTGGGCTATAACCAAATGTCGATAGTTTTTTTGTAGCTGGGTATACAACTTCACTTGGCACATCTGATAATTCAAGTTTTGGAAGTAAATTTTTATCAGGTGCAGCTTCTTGTCTTTCCGCTAGTGCTTTAGCAGAGTTAACTAATTCAAGTTTTTCACGACTGCTCATTGAGGATTTAATTTTTTCTAATGTTTTTGTAAAGTTCGATTCTCTGCTATTGATTAGTTCCATATCTGGGACCATTTCCAGATCTACTCTGTGTTGATTATCTACAAAAAACCTTTTTACTAAATCTTGCAGGTAGCTGCTATCTTTAATTTTTTCTTTAAGAGACTTCAAAGCTTCATCAACATTTGATAATGCAATTGGATCAGCTTTATAGAGGGCTCCGGGAGCCATAGAGAGAAGTATTTGTAGCCCATATGGCATCGATCCTGATGAGATTTCCCTTCTATTAAGCTCAAGCTGGTAGAATGCTGCATCAATTTGATCTTGTGAGAAACCATTTTTAACAACATCGCCAAAAGTTTTATCTAGTAGTTTTTTGAATTTGTCCTGAGAGTCTTTTTCTGAACCTTCAATGCCACAAATGAACATTAAGTGACGCATGCTATCTTCAAGTCCTAAAATTTGAGCAGGAGATTTCCCAATATCATTAGATTCAAGTGCTTTATAGAGCGGAGAAGCAGAATTACCAAGCAGCAGCAATGATATCAAGTGCGCTTCAAGCAGTTGTTCAATATCAAAACTTTCACCAAGAACCCAAGCTGTATAGTTTTGATAGCCACTTTGTTCTTGCGATACAGGGGTAAACGGTTCTTCTGCGCTTACACTTTTATTGAAAGGTTTTTGGTTTTTTACTATTTCTAATTTAGCTTCATCGATTCTTTTAAATTTCTGTGCCAATTTTTTGTCAATGAAATTTTGTATTTCTTTGGCGCTGACATCGCCCCATGTGAAATAGGTCGCATTCGATGGGTGGTAAAACTTTTTATGGAAGCCTTTGAGGTAGTCGTGAGTCAGTTCAATAATTGTTTCTGGATCACCTCCACTATTGTGCTTATAGGTCAGATCTGGAAAAAGGTTTTTAGTCAGAGCTTGCCAAGTGATGCTTGAAATGTTGCTCATTGAACCCTTCATTTCATTGAATACCACACCCTTGTATTCAAGAGGGGAGCTACTCTTATCAAACTTTGAAAATTCCAGTCTGTGACCTTCTTGCTTAAAATCCTCTTCGGCCAGTATTGGAAAATAAACTGCATCGAGATAAACATCTAGCAGGTTAAAAAAATCTTTTTTGTTTTGTGTAGCAAAAGGATATGCAGTCCAATCGCTTGCTGTAAAAGCATTCATAAAAGTACTCATTGATCTTCGTAGCATCATGAAAAAAGGATCTCTAACTTTGTAATTTTCTGAGCCACAAAGTGTTGTGTGTTCAAGTATGTGCGCTACACCCGATGAGTTTTCTGGTATCGTTCTGAACATCACCATGAAGACCAACTCCTTGGAGTTATTCTTTAGGTGTATGTGCTCGGAACCATATTCGTCCAACTGATATCTTTCTGCTTCGAATCCAAGGGATGGGTTTTGTTTTTTATCTATTAATTTGTAGCTATTCATCTTGTTTTTATTAATGGGAACTAATATATATAATTAAAGTCATAAATAAAGCATGTACAAAAATTTTTTTAAAATTATCTTCACTCTAACCGTTTTATCATCCTGTGCAACAATGGTCAGCACCGAACAGGTCAACAACTTTAACTTAGCGGATTATAACTCTTTCTCTGTTGATATGTCTGATTCATCTGAGGAAGTTAGAGTCAGCCCATTCACTGTAAGTAACTTAAATAACGAATTTAAAGAGGAACTGCAAAACTTAGGCCTAGTGTTAGATCAAGATAATGGAGCATTAAAATTTAAAGTAAGTTTGTCACTTGATGAGGAGAATAGGAGAGGCGTTACATACCGTTCAAAGTATGGCCCATGGTGGACTGGTCCAGTGCTTTATGATGACTACGATGATTACGATCGAGCTTATTTGAGAGTCACCATCTCCGATCAAGAAGGCGCACCTCTGTGGACAGGATTTAGACCAGTTAGATACGTTGATAGAGAGCTGAGGCTTGATCAAGAAGAGATAAGCGCACTTGTCAAAGGCTTTCTAGTCCAGCTAACAGGCTAAGGTACGAGCCAAAAACTTTCCTTTTTTCCCTTAGCATTCCAAGAAAATTTACATCTGCGATGACCGGTTCTTTGAAGATATAAAAATTCAAGTGTCATAAAATTAAATTCGATAGTACAGAAGTTCTCGTAACCTTCTTCAACTGAAATTTCTTTCATATGAAAATCGTATTTTTTGGGATTAGAAATCTTGTGACTTGATCCATCAAGAACCGAATAGCATTTTTTTGAAATTGCCTGGGAGTCATTCCAAGCTTCTTTTGTTTTTTTATTTTTATAATTTATTTTTGCAATTCCTGTCAGTCGCAACTGAATTTTTTTATTAGGGTCATACCCAATCACAGATGCTTTATTATTGGCCTGAATTAATTTGGCTTTATCTGATCTGTAATCAGAATGAAAACGTAGGGTTCTTTTTGCTGCATTGAAATCTCTAAGCACCATAACTTTATTGGAAATATTCTTTCCATCAAAATTACTAAAAACCAGTGTATGAAACAAAGAGTCTCGGTTTTTAATCCCATCTTTGAGAAGGTCATAGGCGTGTTTTTCAATGACACTCTTTGAATTAAAGTTCATAAAATAAGTCTAATTCAAAATATCTTTGCTTGATAACTTTGATTAAAATAAATCTATGCTTAAAAAATATTCACTTCTTTTAATAATCCTACTCTCATCCTGTGCAGACAACACAAATAATTCAGAACAAAAAAGCGAAGAGGTGAGCGCACCTGATCAAAATGACGACTTAAAATATCTTGCACAAGACTTTAGAGAAAAAATTTATATGCCGCATGAAAATATCAAAGTTGCAGTTGGTTATGGTCTTGCCAATTCAATTTTGGTTTTGGGCAATTCTCAGAGTCTGGTTGTGGACACCATGGGAGGAATTGAAACTGCAAGCAGGGTAATTGCTGATTTAAATATTCCTTTAGACAAGCCTGTGACTACATTGGCCTATACGCACTTTCATGCAGACCATACTCTAGGAGCTCAAGCATTTGTTGATCAATTTCCAATTGAAAACGTTATATCCCATGAAACAACTGTTGCTGAGATAAGAGATTTCTTTGGCATAAAGCGGGATCTAATCAGTGAAAGATCATTGAAAATGTTTGGATCAATTCTCCAGGAAAAAGATAAAACATCTTCAAGTGGCATTGGGATTAAGCTTGAAACAGGGATAGATACTCCTGGCTACATTAAACCATCCATAACATTCAGCAACTTCTATAGTCACGATCTTGACGGTTTAGAGATTCAGTTTTTTCATGCTCCGGGTGAAACCGATGACCAGCTCTTTGTTTGGATACCTGAATACAAAACTTTGATGCCAGGAGATAATATCTACAAAGCATTCCCTAATATTTACACAATAAGGGGCACAACGTACAGAAGCTTTAAGTCATGGTACACCAGCCTAGAAAAAATGATGGCGTTGGAGCCACAAATTTTAATACCTAGTCACGGCACACCCATCAATGGAAAAGAGGAAATTTCTAGAGTGTTATCCAATTACCGAGATGCCATTAAATTTGTCCATGATCAAATGATGCGAAACTTAAATTCAGGCTCCAGTCCATTAGAAGCTGCTAGAAAAATTAAGTTACCAGAAAATCTTGCAAGAGATCCTCACTTATTTGAGCTTTATGGCACCATTGAGTGGAGTGCTCGCAATCTATTTAACGGTTACTTCGGGTGGTTTGATGGCAATCCAACCAACCTTTACCCATTTACAAAAGAAGAGTACAGCGAAAAGCTGCTAACGCTAATTCCTGAAGAGCAACTCATTTCTGAACTTGATAAAGCTCTTGCAGAGGAAGATTCACAATGGGCTCTCTATATTTCCGATCTTTTAATTGATTCAGGAAAAGTTTCTGATCAAATTCTTGCAAAAAAGGCAGCAGCTCTCAAAAATCTTGGAGATTCTGCTTACAATCCAAATGCGGTTAGTTTTTACAGAAGCACTTACGCAGAATTAACTAATAGCACCAGTGACAAAGTTTTTATTACTGGTGATAGTCAAATAGAGCCAAACCTCCTAGACCAACTTGATGTTTTAATGTTTTTGGAAACTATGGCGATTAGGCTTGATCCAGGAAAAGTAGCTGGGATTGCTGATACTAAGTTTGTGAAATTTACAGACTTAGACGAAGTATGGAAACTAAGATTGGAAAACAGTGTTTTTACTTATGAGAAGGTAAGCGAAATAGTTGAATACGACATTGAAATGTCATCTTTAACCTTTAAAAGCCTTGTTACTGGTACAATTAATCCAATAACTGGCATATTATTAACGAATAATAATGCCAAAGGCCCAAATAAAAGAGGGTTTTTAGAATTGCTAAGCAACTTTCAAGAATAAATGAGCCAACCAACTAGAATACCACCCAGAAGAAAATCTCGTGGCGACAGCCAAACTCTTTTCAGCGCCTTAATGTTGGTGGTTGTTTTTGCAACACTAGCAGGGATGTATTTTTATCTAGAAAGTCAAAGAAAAGCCAATGAAGAAGTGCTTAATTCAATTGCAGATAAGGTTAGGGTCATTGAAGATAAATTATCAATCACTAATGAAGACTCTGAACAAAATATGCAAACGGTTTTGGAGCAAATTAAATTCATTGATACTGAAGTTAGAAAGCTATGGGGCCATCGAAAAGGATATTTAGATAGCATTAAGAAACAAGAAAATAAGTCAGCTGCCAATGATAGATCGATTAAGCAGCTGAGCTCAAAATCAACCAATCTAGAAGACAAGATTGATAGCGTTAATAATAAGATTGAATTAGCTGAGGACCTGCAGCTTAAAATAACAATGCTTACCAATGAACTTAACAAGCAAAAGCAAATATTAGATGAAAATGGCGAAAATCTTGATGCCATAGACAGGTATCGCATTCAGAACAATCAAAAAGTCACAGAAATACTCACCAGGCTAAATAATTTATCTAGAGAACTTGATGACATACAAGAATCTTTGATCGTGCAAACTGGAGTCACAAATGGGTAATTTTCTTAATGAGACTTTTTTCAAATTCTTTTTAATCATCTGTTTGATTCCAAGCGTAATTTTTATTGGAAAAGCTTTCCTACTGTTTTCGCCTGTCATCTTTTGGGTGCTTGGTTATATGGCCCACAAGAAAGGCAATGAAAGCGAAACAATAATGTGGGTGATTTTTGCAATTATTGCTTTAATCCTGGCATTTGTTATATAAAATACACAATTCAGTCGGGGATGTGGTGGAACTGGCAGACACGCTGGATTTAGGTTCCAGTGCCGTAAGGCGTGGGGGTTCGACTCCCTCCATCCCTACCATTACTTAACACTAAAAAAGCATTGAATTAAACTTAAACAACGATGATATATAGGCTTGAAATAGATGGGCTTAGAGCATTAGCTGTTTTTTCTACGAAAAATTAACCTTCAAATGTCAAGTTTGCTTTACATTAAATTTTTGTTAAGTATACTTTACATTTAAATTAAATGAGATTTTTTTATGGACGTAGCTATTATCGGATCAATGGTACCAATTTTGGGTATATTAGCTGGCATTATTATTCCAGTATCAGTATTTGTTTGGCAGTACTTTGATGCCAAAAATGAAAGAGCTGCTGTAGTTGAAATTGCAAAAAACCTTGATGACCCTGAGCAAGTCGAGAAATTAGTTCACTTGTTCGATGAACGTAAGAAAGAACCAGTTGATTACAGGAGAAGTGGATTGGTAACACTTTTTGTAGGCATTGGTTTATTTCTTTTCGGTCTTTTTTTTCTTGGTGATCTTTTGAAAGGTGTTGGTTTGCTAGTCTTTGCTATTGGACTAGGGCAGATTATTGCAGGTTATGTATACCCAAATACCAGTGAAGAGATTAATAAAGCTGTAGAGGACTATGAAGAGAAATAAGAGATTCGGTTTTGGGAAGAAATCACAGAAAATTAATTAATAACTTAGAAAGTATTCGAAAGTCAGCTGGTTTAACCCAGAAAGACCTCTCTGATCTAGCTGGTGTATCTAGGGTTAGCATCAATGCAATTGAAAATGGGGTATATGTACCATCTACTGTTTTGGCTTTGAAGATTGCTAAGACACTCAAATGTTCTGTGGAGGACTTATTTCAATTAACAGCTAACTAAATAAATCTCTTGCTACAAGCTCAAGCATTATTTCTGATGTGCCACCATAAATCTTTTGTATCCGTGCATCGGCGTATGCTCTAGAAATCGGGTACTCTTTCATGTAGCCATAACCACCAAATAATTGCAGACATTCATCAGCCATATGGCATTGTGCTTCACTTGCTGAGAATTTTGCCATTGATGCCGTTGCAGCATCCAGCTTACCTTCAGCAAATAGCTCTAAACACTCTTTCATGAGTGCTCTATTTAGCCTTAGTTGAGTTTGGAGTTTAGCCATCTTGAATCTGGTATTTTGAAATTCAGCAATCTGCTGACCGAAGGCTTTTCTTTCTGAAACATATTCTTTTGTGATACCCATCATGAAATCCATTGCAGCAACTGCATTTAATGCCAATGCCAGCCTCTCTCGTGGCAATTCTGTCATCAATGTTATAAAACCTTGGTCTACTTCTCCTAAGACCGCAGAATGTGGAACCAGCACTTCATCAAAAAATAATTCTGAGGTATCGGATGAATGAAGGCCTAACTTTTCTAAGTTTCTGCCACGTGAGAACCCATCTACTGATGTGTTGACCAGAAAAAGCGATACACCAGATGAGCCTTTTACATCTGGATTGGTTTTGGCAGCAGTAATCACAAAGTCAGCATGCTGGCCATTGGTTATAAAGGTTTTAGCACCACTAATAACCCACCCATCTTTATTTTTTTTAGCTCGTGTTTGGATGCCTTGTAAATCACTGCCAGCTCCAGGTTCGGTCATAGCTATTGCTCCAACTAACTCCCCTGTAACCATTTTTGGTAAAAAATGTAATTTTTGATCTTCTGTCCCTTTGTTTAGGATGTAGTGTGCAACTATGTCAGAGTGCACACTTAATCCAACGGCTACCGAACCGAAGTTCGCATAGGTGATTCCACAAGGAATAGTTAGAGCCATTTCAGCATCGGCTTCGTGACCACCATACTTTTCTGGGATATCAATGCAAAGTAAACCTGCAGCACCTAACTTATTCCATAAATCTCTTGGGAAAATACCATTTTCTTCCCACACTTCGTAATGGGGAGCAATTTCATTTTCACAAAATTTTTCAATGGTTGCTTGGAGGAGAGTTAAGTCTTCACGATCTGGGTTTAGAGAATAATTCATAACATGGCCCTATATCTTTATTATATTTTATAATATAGCTTTAACAAAAGTTGGAAGTATGGGAGAAAGAGTCATAGTAGCTGGAGTCGGAATGATTCCATTCACAAAACCAGGAGCAAGCGATCCTTACCATTTAATGGGTGAGAAAGCAGCCCGTGCAGCACTTGAAGATGCTGGTTTGAATTATAAGAAAGTGCAACAAGCTTATGTTGGCTATGTTTATGGTGACTCTACTGCAGGCCAAGCAGCTTTGTATGGTGTAGGTTTAAGTGGTGTTCCTATCTTCAATGTTAATAATTACTGTTCCACCGGATCATCGGCATTGTTTCTTGCAAGGCAAGCTGTGCAGTCAGGTTCAGTTGACTGCGCTTTAGCTCTGGGTTTTGAGCAAATGACCCCAGGCGCTTTGGGCATTATATTTGAAGATAGGCCAAATCCTTTGATGCGATTTTACGAAGAGATGGAGAGCCTGCAAGGGTTTGATGAATCTTCCCCTTGGGCTGCTCAATTTTTTGGTGGTGCTGGGCTTGAGCATATTAAGGAATATGGAACATCAACAAATACTCTGGCAAAAATTAAAGTTAAAGCAAGCAAACATGCTGCAAAAAATCCATTTGCTATTTTCAATAAAGAAGTAACGGAAGAAGAGGTTATGAATTCTCCGATGATCTTTAATCCTCTTACCCGATTGCAATGCTGTCCACCCTCTTGTGGAGCAGCAGCAGCAATAATTTGCACAGAAGGTTTTGCCAAAGCAAACAACTTAAATATTGATATTGCTATTGCAGCACAAAGCATGACAACTGATTACAGCACGACATTTGAAGACCACGATATGAGAAAAGTGGTCGGTTATGATATGGCGAAAGAAGCTGCTCAAGCGGTTTATGAGGCATCTGGCATTTCACCAAAAGATATCAAAGTTTGTGAGCTGCATGATTGCTTTACAACCAACGAACTTATTTCATACGAAGCTCTAGGGCTTGCCGATGAAGGCGAAGCAGAAAAATTTGTAGTCGACGAACAAAATACCTATGGTGGTCAATGTGTAACAAACCCAAGTGGTGGATTGCTTTCAAAGGGACATCCTCTCGGTGCCACTGGTTTGGCACAATGCTATGAGTTGGTTAATCAGCTAAGAGGCAATGCAGGTGTGCGTCAAGTTCCCGATGTTAAATTAGGCTTGCAACACAACCTAGGTCTTGGAGGAGCATGTGTAGTGACCCTTTATCAATCAACAAATTAAAATGTTTAATTCTGAATTCATAGGACATTGTTTTCCAACAAAAATACTTAATGTCGAAGAAGGTAAGCTTAAATTTTTTTCTCAAACTATAGGAGAGACCAATCCTATCTATCTTGATAAGGGTGCTGCAATAGATCGAGGCTATAGATCTATCCTGGCACCTCCAACATATTCTTTCAGCTTAACTCTAGAAGGAGAATCGCTTAAAGATAAGTATGAGCCAATTGGCTTAGAACTTGGAAAATTATTGCATGGAGCACAAAGCTTTGAATACTTTGGTGAGATCTGCGCTGGGGATACGGTCATTATTGATGCCAAGATAGTCGATATTTTTCAGAAGAAAGGCGGAGCTTTAGATTTTTGTATTGAGGAAATGGTGGTCAAGAATGTTAAGAGAGAAACTTTGGCAGTTCTGACACAAACTTTCATAATGAGGCATAAATGAGTAGTTCAGAAAATAGTAAATTTTGTTCTGGAGATATTTTAGAGCCAATGACTCATAACCCTATTTCAAGAACAACCTTAGCTCTTTTTGCCGGCGCGTCTGGCGATCATAATCCTATTCATATTGATATAGATTTTGCTAAATCTGTAGGAATGGATGATGTTTTTGCTCACGGCATGCTGGGCATGGCTTACCTTGGACGGTTTTTGACATCAATTACAGATCAAAGGAATATTCGTTCTTATAATGTAAGATTTAGCTCAATAACACAGGTGGGTGCTGAGCTTAAATGCACTGGTAAAGTAAAAGAAATTACAGACAACAACAGTGAACGACTAATGAAAATTGAATTATTAGTTACCGATCAAAACAATGATGTAAAATTGGTTGGTGATGCAGTAATTGCACTCTAATAACAGAGCTATGAGTAAAGAAGTAAAAGAGTTTTTTTCAACTTACAGTGATTTTGTGAAGAAAGTTACAAGTGAACCCAGCTTAGACCTAGAAGCTCTAAAAAAGAGCATGCAAGAAATTGAAGATAAATCCTCTATTGAGTCAGCAAGATTAATGACCGCTGCATTAGGTCTTGGCAGTGAAACGGGTGAATTTGTGGAAATAGTAAAAAAGATGTTTTTGCAAGGTAAGCCACCAACAGAAGACAACATCTTTCATATGAAGAGAGAGCTTGGAGATATTATGTGGTATTGGGTTACCGCATGCTCTGCCCTTGGCCTCGATCCTTTTGAGGTAATTAGTGAAAATCAAAAAAAACTTGAAGCACGCTATGGTGAGCAATTTGAAGTGCAAAGAAGCGAAGTTAGGAAAGACGGCGATCTATAATATAGAGTAATTTCAGCAATAAAAATCAGGAAAAGTTATAATAATTAATCTGGGGTAAACAGTGGCCGAAAAAATATCATTACAAGATAAATACACTAAGAGAGAAGGAAGAATTTTTCTTACAGGCATACAAGCTCTAGTTAGATTGCCCTTAATACAGAGCCAATTAGATCAAAAGAATAATCTCAATACCGCAGGTTTTATATCAGGTTATAAAGGCTCACCTCTAGGTGGATACGATCTTGAGCTCAGTAGAGCAGAGCAATATCTAAAAGAATTGTCCATTCATCATCAGCCTGGTTTGAATGAGGAGCTTGGTGCCACTGCAGTTTGGGGTTCACAACAAGGTGAGTTCCATGGCAGAGGGAGGAAAGATGGGGTTTTTGGCATCTGGTATGGCAAGGGTCCAGGGATGGATAGAACCATGGATGTATTTAAACATGCTAACGCAGCTGGTGTTTCAAAATTTGGTGGTGTGCTTGCCGTAGCTGGAGATGATCATGGTGCAAAATCTTCAACACTTCCTCACCAATCGGATCACAACTTTATGAGTGCATTCATGCCATATCTATATCCTGCAGGCATAGATGAAATAATTCGATATGGGTTGCTTGGTTTTGCAATGAGTAGGTACAGTGGTTGTTGGACTGGTTTCAAGGTGGTTTCTGATATTGCAGATTCAGGTAAGACTTATGACACCTCTATCGAGAATTTACCCATCATTATTCCTAGTGCAGATTTTCTTGGTGAGTACTCAGAGGTAAATAGAAATATTCTTTATTCAGATACTCCTAGAGAACAAGATTATCGATTGCAAAGAATTAAAGGTTTTGCTGCTCAAGGTTTTGCTAGAGCTAATGGGATAGATAGAGTTGTCTGGCAAAATAAAGGTGCAAAGCTAGGAATCATTACAACAGGTAAATCATACAACGACGTTAGAGAAGCTCTAAGATGGCTAAATATCGATGAAGCAAAGGCCGAAAGTTTTGGACTGTGTTTATATAAAGTTGGTATGCCATGGCCACTTGAGCCAGAAGGAATAAGAGAATTTTGTGAGGGGCTTGAACATGTTCTTGTTATTGAAGAGAAAAGAGAATTAATTGAACATCAGGTTAAATGGCAATTATATAACTGGAAAGAGAATGTTAGGCCTGTAGTTATCGGTAAACAAGACGAGTCAGGATCATGGTTGTTGCCTGCTGAGAATGATCTACCTCTCCAAACCATTTTAGAGACCATAGCAAAAAGGCTACACATATTAAGTGGTGATTCAGAGCTATTAGAGAGGCTTGAATGGTTTAAAAAGAGAAACGCAGAACAAGAAAAAATTACCTCTCCGGTTGTTAGGAAGCCTTTTTTCTGCTCGGGCTGTCCACACAACACATCTTTAGCATTGCCTGAAGGCAAAAGAGCGCTTGCTGGAATTGGTTGCCATTACATGGCAGTGAATACTGTAAAAGGAACTGAATTTTTTACTCAAATGGGTGGAGAGGGTACTCCTTGGATAGGGTTGGCACCATTTTCAAAAGAGGAGCATGTTTTTGCAAATTTAGGTGATGGCACGTATAAGCATTCGGGCATCTTAGCAATTAGAGCAGCGCTAGATGCCAATGTAAATATCACATATAAGATACTTTATAACGATGCTGTTGCTATGACGGGAGGCCAAGAAATTGGAGACAATTGGAACGTCGATGGAATTGTAAAACAGCTTCTTGCTGAAGGTGTTAAAAAAATATCAATACTCTCTCAAGAGCCTCAAAAATACAAAAAACTAACTTCAAAATACGTTAAGAGTCTGCACCGAGATGCCATCATTGTTGAGCAAGAAGAGTTAAGTAAATATAAAGGTGTTAGTGCCCTAGTATTTGACCAAACCTGTGCTGCGGAGAAACGCCGAAGAAGAAAAAGAGGTTTAATGCATGATCCGGTAAAAAGAGTCATGATTAATCCAGATGTTTGCGAGGGGTGTGGTGATTGTTCAATACAATCAAACTGCGTCTCTATCGAACCCTTGGAAACTAAGCTTGGAAGAAAGAGAAAAATAAATCAATCAACATGCAACAAAGATTATTCATGTTTGAAAGGGTTTTGCCCATCCTTTATTACTGTTGATGCTGAACTAAAACCTAAAGGCAAGTTTTATGAAATATCAGAATTACCTGAACCAAAATATCAAGACTCTGATGGCATAACTAATATTATGCTTACTGGAATCGGCGGAACAGGAGTTCTAACCATTTCAGCTATCGTAGGGATGGCCTCTCACATTGAAGGTAAAGATTCCAGTATCTTAGATATGACAGGTCTCGCACAAAAAGGTGGTGCGGTCTGGTCACACATTAAGGTGTATGAAAAAGACAATAAACCATATAGCCACAAAATATCGCCCGCTTCTGCAAACTTGCTGCTAGCTTGCGATGCAGTTGTTGGTACTAAGCCTGAAATACAAGAGGTGCTATCGGACAAAAGAACCAGCTCCATTGTGAATACCAATACTATTCCAGTCGCAGACTTTGTCACCAATAGAGATATTGATTTTAAATCTTCCGAAGTTTTTGATTTGATAGAAAAAACTACCAACAGTATTGAAGGTGTACCAGCGGTTGAGATGGCTGAAAAGCTCACTGGAGATGCAATTGGCGGCAATATGATTATGCTGGGAGCTGCTTTTCAAATGGGTTTAATTCCATTGAAAGAAGAAAGCATTATTGCAGCAATCGAGCTAAATAAAATTAGTATCGAAAGCAACATATATAGTTTTAGACTTGGCAGAGCTTATATTAATAACCCAAAAAATGAAATCTTTAAGTTCTTGCAAAAAGACACGGGTGAAAAGTTGTCTAATGAAGAAGTTTTAGCCGACAGGGAAGATCGACTAATGAAATACGATCCCAAAGTTAGTCAGGAGTTTTCTATGCACATGAGGAACTTGAAAAAAGTTCTAGAAACAGAACTTGAACCCGATGCTTCTTTTAGAAGAGCCATCAAAGAAGCTTACAGAGTTTGTGCAATAAAGGATGAGTATGAGGTTGCAAGAATGCACATTGAAACTTCAAAACATGTATTAGATAACCAATTCAACTCATGGTCCAATTTAAGTTTTTATTTATCACCACCATTCTTATCTTTCATTAAAGACCAAAGAACGGGGAGACCAAAAAAATATAGAGTACCTGGTTTTATTGCTATGCCTTTATTCCACATTTTAGCCAAACTTAAGTTCCTAAGAGGCACAGCTTTTGATCCGCTAAGCATGAGTGGCGATAGAAAGAGAGATCTTCAGCATAAAGATATCTTCTTTAACAGGTTAGCTGAACTTAGCTCATTAACTGCAGGGCAAAAGACAACAAAGCTAAATAGGCTTTTAGATTGCTCAGAGGCTGTTAAAGGTTACGGCCCTGTAAGAGAAGAAGCCTTTAAACAGTTTTTGGTAAGGATTGATGAAAAAAGTTTCTGAGAATTTTTATGTATCTCCTCAAATAGAGCCATCAAATATTTATGGCTTATCTAAAGACAAATTTGATATCGTTGTTTGCAATAGGCCTGATGGCGAAGAGTCCAATCAACCATCTAAAATTGAAATATCCAATGAGTGTCAAAAAAAGAGTTTAGAGTTTATAGATCTTGAAATGGTTCCTGGAGATATTAATTTCGAAACCATAAAAAGAACTAAAGAAATTCTAGACACCAATAAAAAAGTATTTGCCTATTGTCGAACAGGTACAAGGTCAATAACTCTATGGGCCTTTGCTAGCTGCTACACAAAAGAAGTCGTTGATATAATCAGCGAGGTAAGCAAAGCTGGTTATGAACTAGCGCACTTGAAAGATGTATTTGTAAGCTTTAAGTCTAGCCTTTCCTAAGCAGAAGAATTAACCAAACTAATGGCACTATAGCCAAACATCCTATGGTTATATTGATTGCTGTCATTAGTGGAAAATCTAAGAGGGCTCCTAAAAAATCTGACAAACTATTGCCCAACAAAGCACCATAGATGGCGCCATGAATACCTGACCCTTTAAAGTATTTATCAATGTCTATGCCAATTAGAGTTGTAAAAGCCAGAATGCCATTATCAACCAAGCCAAAAACTAGTCCTTCAGGCATTAAAATATTTTCCTTTCCTGTTTTCTCAAAGCTGTAACTAAGAATACAAAATAAACCAATTCAAAGACGGTAAAATACAACAAAAATACCGAATCAAATTCTCCATAAATGAATGTAACAATTCGGCCCAGAAGAATTCCAGTGATTACAAATAAAAGAATCTTGAAGAATGATGACTCATATTTATTTTTAATTAATGCAAGTAGTGAAAACAAGCCAATTAGGAAATTAATGCCACCATACAACGATCTAACTTCACCGCTGCCAACATTGGTAGTTATAGCCAAACCAACCGAATCAACAAAGCCAGCTGGAAAAAACAAGGCCCACCCCCCAAGATATAGGTAAACCAAAGCAGTTAAAAATAAAAAAATCTTATTCATATTTATTCATTATTTTTATTTAATAAATCTATATTACCACCAGTTGCCATCACATTATCAGTAAATGTTTTTTCATTCACAAAACTCTTTAAGTAATCTGGACCACCTGCTTTTGGCCCAGTACCACTAAGACCCTGGCCACCGAAAGGTTGAACACCCACAACTGCACCAACAATATCTCTGTTTAGGTAAAAATTCCCAACGTTTCCTTTTTCAAATATCTTGCGAGCTTTTTCGAGTATTCTAGTGTGTGCGCCCATAGTTAAACCGTATCCAGTCTCATTTACTTCATCCAATACCCGATCCAAATCAGATGCCGAATAACGAATAAAGTGAAGAATGGGCCCAAACTTCTCACCGTCTATTTCACTGATTGCATCAATTTGTATGGCTGTTGGATTGAAAAAATATCCCTGATCTGGAACTTTGTTTGCGACTTCAACCATCACCTTATTTTCTTTCTCCATTCTCGCTTTATGATCCAATAATTTTTTTAAAGATGTTTCATTAATAATTGGGCCTATATCAGTCTCAGGCAGATTGGGATCACCAATAGCAAGTTCATTCATAGCTTCTGATAAATAATCCCAGTATTCATCTGCAACCTCTTCCTGAACATATACAGCTCTAAGAGCACTGCACCTTTGGCCTGCGCTTAAGAAAGACGATCTCACGATATCGTCTATTACTTGTTCTTTAAGAGCTGAAGAGTCAACAAACATGACATTTTGACCACCTGTTTCAGCAATCAATCTTCTAATCGGGCCATCCAGATTAGCTAAGTTAAGGTTAATTTGTTTGGCTGCAGCGCTGGACCCCGTAAAAGCAACTCCATCAAGCCACTCTAGCTTAGTCAATTCATTGCTGATATCTTTTTCCGCGATAACAAGATGCAGAGCTGATTGAGGCACTCCCGCCTCATAGAACATTTTTACGACCTCGTAAGCAATTAAAGAAGTATCCTCTGCTGGTTTGGCAATAACATTGTTTCCTGTTATCAGTGCTGCTGAAATCTGACCCACAAAAATTGCTAAAGGAAAATTCCAGGGACTCACACACAAAAAATTTCCTTTTGGAGCATGCTCTAAGAAATTATTTTCCCCAGTAGGACCAGGAAGCTTCAATGCCTTAAATAAATTATCGCTCTGTTGGGAATAGTAATTGATAAAGTCTATTGCTTCTCGAACTTCAGCGTCACAATCTTTCAGAGTTTTCCCTGCTTCATTTGCTAAGAGATAAAAAAGCTTTGTTTCATTTTTTGACAGAGCTTGAGCCACTAAATCTAACACTTTCTTTCGTTCTGCGAGTGGTGTTTCAGACCATTCTTTTGATGGTTTTAAAGTTTTTAGATCAGCAATTATTTGTTGGTCGGCGTATGTTACTTCACCAATTTTTTTGTTGGGATCAAATGGAGCAGCTCTGCCTAATTTTATACCTTCATGATGGACGCCATTAACGATGGACGAAGCGTGGAAGGTTTCCTTTTTAAATTCTTTCATACCTGATTTTAAATCACTGATATCAGCTAGGTCACCAAAATCAAAGCCCTTGGAATTTGCTCGATTATCAAAGATTTGATGAGGTCTCTTAACGTTTGTTAAAAAGTTTTTATTCTCAAGGTTCTCCTCGGCAATCGAGATAGGGTTTTTTACTACATCAGAAACAGGAATATCTTTCGATAAATACTTGTTAACAAAAGAGCTATTTGCACCATTCTCAAGCAATCTTCTTACTAAATAAGGCAGTAACTCTTTCTTAGATCCAACAGGAGCATATATTCTAGTAACTGGAAAACTTTCATAAATCTTTTTTGCATTGCGATAAGTTAGATCCCCCATTCCATAAATTCTTTGGAATTCAAAATCATCAACTCTACCCTTATATAGCTCCATTATTGCTGCAATGGTATGAGCATTGTGGGTTGCAAAATATGGCCTTAGATTCTTTGAGTGGGCAATGAGTCTAGCAGTGTGTAAATAATTTAAATCCGTAAAGGATTTAGAGGTAAATACTGGAAGATCTGGAGCACCTTTTGTCTGATGAATCTTAATTTCTTGATCCCAATATGCTCCTTTGACCAGCCTCATCATCATGCCATTTCTATTGCTTCCTAGTTCATCAATCAAATTAACAACCTCCGATGATCTTTTCCCGTATGCTTGGATTGCTAAACCTAGTCCACTCCAATCTTTAAGGCTTTTTTCTTGTGCCAATTTTTCAATTAATTTAAGGCTTAACTCCAGTCTATCCTGTTCCTCAGCGTCTATAGTTAGAGCTATTTCTTGGATAGCAGCTTGCTTAGACAACTCAAGTACCCGATCGTAGAGTTCATTTAAAACTCTTGTTTCTTTAACAGCTTCGTATCTTGGATGTATTGCCGATAGCTTTATTGAGATTTCGTGGAATGAGTTTGTTAATTGAGCATTTTTTTCACCGACTTTTGTGATTGCTTTTTCATATGCATCAAAAAAGAAATCAACGTCACCTTGCGTTCGCGCAGCTTCACCCAACATATCAAAAGAACATGGCAACTTAGGTGAATTAAATTTTCTGAGAGCGTCATCGATATCGATTCCTGAAACAAACTCCTCACTTAAGATTTCCATCCCTTTTTTAATGGCTTCTCTTAAAACAGGATCACCAATTCTAGAAGTCACACCACTCAACCATGAAAGAGGGTTGCCTGTGATTGTTTTATCTAGCTCAACTACTTGTTCAGCTAGAAACAATCCAAAAGTTGTTGCATTAACAAAAATTGAGGGAGAGCTATTTAAGTGCTCAAGCCATTTTTTTCCACCAATTTTTTCTTGGATGATTTCATCGCAAGTCTGGTTATCAGGAATACGCAAAAGAGATTCTGCAAGACACATCAGAGCCACCCCCTCTTGGTTGCTGAGGCCGTACTCTAAAAAAAAGTTGTCCAACCTTGTTTTTTTTCTATCGTCTCTGCAGTTCTGAACAATTTGCACTGCATTTTTTTCAATGTTTGGCTCATTGATCCATACGTTATTTTGAATCAACTCTTCAACCAGACCAATCTCTTCTCTGTACTTTAGTTCTTTAAGTTTATTGAAAAAGCCCATGATATTTCCGTGCTTGATATTTTAAACGTTTAAAAAGAAAAATATAGCCAGAATGGATAGAATAAATTAAAGCTTGGCTTCTTTAAAAGCTTGCTTAATAAGGTGTTTTAACCAAATATGTCCGGGGTCGTTATCGTTGGTTTCGTGCCATGCCAAAAAGAATTGAGATGGTGCTACTTCAAAAGGCAAAACCTTAAATCCAAGTTTGTGTTTTTTAGCAAAAACTTTTGTACAAGTTAAGACCATATCGGTATTTTTTAAGATCTCTGGTGTTACTAAAAAATGTTGGGCTCGCAAGGTGACTTTTCTTTCCAACTGCAATTTTGATAAAGCATTGTCGACCAAGGCTCCACCGATTTTTCTACCTGAGATGTGGATATGATCGAGCTCCAGAAATTGATCAATTGTTAGCTCCTTTTCAGAAGCAAGTGGGTGATCCTTTCTAAAGCCACAAACAAACTCATCTTCAAAAACTAATTCTTTTGTTATGTCTGTTTCAGATGGCGGGAATGGATCAACAATGAAATTAATTTCATTGGCTGCTAGAGCGTGATGCATCTTATCACGATTGGTGTAATAACTTGAAATTTTAACGTTTGGGGCATTTTGATGAATTTTGGTCATTAGTATGGGCAAAATTCTACCTTCGGTGACATCATTAAGTGCCAATCTAAATGTGCGACTTGAAGTTGCAGGATCAAAAGATTCAGGTTTTTCTAGACTCTTTTGCAGTATGGAAAGAGCATCCCGAACATGGATAATGATATTCTCGGTCTTTGCAGTTGGCTTTACCCCTTGACCAACACGAATGAACAACTGATCATCAAAATAATCTCGTAATTTTGCCAAGGCACTGCTTACAGCAGGCTGTGTGATGCCTACAATTTCTCCTGCTTTTGTTAAGCTGCCTTCTGTGTATATGGCATTAAATACAACAAGCAAGTTTAAGTCGAGATTATTAAGTTTCATTTTTGAAATAATTATACAGCAGGTGTATATTATAAATACTATTTATATTATTAAAGAAATAACTTCAATATTGTCAAATAGTTAGGGAAAATCATGAACTTTGAATCTACAGAAAAAATAGATTTTTATTTACCAAAAGTTAAGAAATTTATTGAAGAAGAAGTAATACCTGTTGAACAGAAAATACATGAGCAAGAAAAAACTGGCTCAGATAGATGGCAGCCGCATGAAGAGCTTGAGCCTCTAAAACAGGAAGCAAAAAAAAGAGGCTTATGGAATTTATTTCTACCAGATAGTGAGCTAGGAGCTGGACTCTCAAATTTTGAATACGCACATTTAGCTGAGCAAATGGGAAGAACAACTTTTGCTTCTGAGGCTATGAATTGTAGTGCACCAGATACAGGCAATATGGAAGTGCTAGTTAGATATGGCTCCAAGGAGCAACAAGATCAATGGTTAAAGCCACTTCTCAATGGAGAAATTAGGTCGGCTTTTGGGATGACCGAGCCTGGCGTTGCTTCATCCGATGCAACAAATATGGAGGCTAAAGCTGAACTTATTGATGGTCAATGGGTAATTAATGGCGAGAAATGGTGGACTTCAGGTGCTGGAGATCCAAGGTGTAAGATTCTCATCTTTATGTGTGTGACAAATCCAGACAATGATAGACACAGAAGGCATTCAATGATTCTTGTTCCAATGGATACACCAGGTGTGGAAGTTCAGAGAATGATGCATGTCTTTGGTTACGATGATGCACCACATGGCCACGCGCACATAAAATTTAATAACGTTAAGGTCCCATATGAGAATGTCATTCTAGGAGAAGGTCGAGGTTTTGAAATTGCTCAAGGCAGACTTGGGCCTGGTCGAATCCACCATTGCATGAGAGCTATTGGAGCTGCTGAAGTTGCTCTTGAGATGATGTGTGATCGAGGCACCAAAAGAACAGCCTTTGGTAAAGAGTTAGTAAGGCTGGGTGGGAACTTTGATGTAATTGCCAACTCTAGAATAGAAATAAATCAAGCACGACTGTTAACGTTGCAAGCAGCATGGATGATGGATAAATATGGCAATAAGCATGCTGCAAGCGAAATAGCACAAATTAAAGTTGTTGCGCCAAATGTAGCATGCAATGTTATTGATAGAGCTATTCAGATGCACGGAGGTGGAGGTGTTTCACAAGATTTTCCTTTAGCTAAAATGTACTCCTTTATGCGTTGCCTACGTTTAGCTGATGGTCCTGATGAAGTCCATAGGAGAAGCGTTGCCAGAATTGAGTTGGCCAAACAATTTACTAAAGATTAGTGAATAGAGTAACGAAACTTACTGGTTCTAGATATCCAATTATTCAAGCGCCAATGGGCTGGATTGCAAGGCGCAAACTTGCTTCAGCAGTTTGTAACGCGGGAGGGCTTGGAATCTTAGAAACCTCCTCTGGAGAAGTTGAAAACTGTATTGCAGAAATTCAAGCAATGCCGGAATTAACCGATCAGCCTTTTGGGGTTAACCTTCCATTACTTTTTTTGGCTGATGACAAAATGGTCAATATTGTTGCTGAGGCAGGAGTTAAATTTGTCACTACATCTGCCGGCGATCCAAGTAAATACATTCATGTTCTAAAAGATGCAGGCATTACCGTTTTTCATGCTGTGCCTAGTTTGAAAGGTGCTTTAAAGGCAGTGGATGCAGGGGTTGATGGTTTAGTAGTTGAAGGAACGGAAGGGGGCGGCTTTAAAGCTTCTGAGGAAGTTGGTTTGCATGTGCTCATACAATCAATTAAGAAGCATACCGATATTCCAATTGTTGCAGCGGGCGGAATAGTTGATGGTCGTGGCATGGCTGCAGCTTTTGCTGCAGGAGCAGAAGGAATTCAAATGGGCACAAGATTTGTTTCGTCATTAGAGAGCCCAGTTCATGACAATTATAAAAACAAAATTATTGAGTCTTCAGAGGAGGGCACATTTATCCTTAATAAGAAGGGTAGGCCCTGTATTAGAGCGTTAAAATCAAGCTTAACTGAAGAAATCTATGAAAAAGGTGTTATGGATATGTCTGCTTTGGGTGGTATCAAAAGTCTTTACTTTGATGGCGATATGGAAGCAGCTCCAGCATTGGCAGGACAATCAATTGGCTTAATCGATGAGGTCAAACCAGTTAAAAATATCATTGAAGAAACAATTGCTGAGTTCAACGCAATATGCGATGAAATGTTGAAAGCAAAATTATGAAAGTTTTAAGAACGCCAGATTCTTGTTTTAAAGACTTAAAGGAATACCCATATAAGCCTGTTTATACCAATATAAAGACAACAGATGGTACCGAGCTAAGAATTCATCACATAGATGAGGGGCCAAAGGATGGACCTATATTGTTAGCGATGCATGGCCAACCAGTATGGAGCTATTTGTACATACGTATGTTGCCTTACCTTACTAAGGCAGGCATAAGGGTAATAGCACCTGATCTTGTGGGTTACGGCAAATCTGATAAACCAGCTGCTCGAGAAGATTATTCTTATCAGAACCAAGTTGATTGGATGGGAGCTTGGTTAAAGGAAAATGATTTTAATAATCTGACATTTTTTGGGCAAGATTGGGGGGGGTTAATCGGTTTGCGTATGGTGGCAGCAGACCCTGACCGTTTTATAAAAGTAGCAGTTGGGAACACTGGCTTGCCATATAACCCTGACGTTGACCAGGAGGTAATAGATAAAGTTCATGCATTTAGAGCAAGCAAAAAAAAGTACTCAATATTCAAAATGGGGGAAGAAGTATCAAAAATGGATAAGAAAAGTTTAAGCCTTGATAAAAGCGTTAGAACACATCCAGCTTTAAAGTTTATGTGGTGGCAGAAATGGACATGGGACACTGTTGATCCAGCCTTTGGATTAGTGAACTCATTGCAGATGGAGCGAGGCTCGCAAATTGGAAGATTTATTTATTATTTATTTCAAAGGATGGGCTTAGAAAAAATAGCTCCCTTTAAAACAGACTTAATTAAGGCATATGAAGCGCCTTTTCCAAATCCAAGTTATAAAATGGGACCCAGAGCCATGCCAAGCCAAGTGCCAATAATTCCTGATAAGTCATTGGAAGCACAAAGAGTGGCTAGGGAGTTTTTCAAAACATCAAATAAACCATTCTTATCAGTTTTTGCAGGTAATGATCCAGTGACTAATGGCATTGAAAAGGATGTTTTAAGAATGGCGCCCAATGCTATTAGTTCAGAAAAGATAGGGGGTGGCCATTTTTTTCAATGGACTAAACCTGAAAAACTATCAAATATTTTGATTAAATTTATTAAAGGAAGTAAATGATTGTACTTAATTCGCTAAGACCTACAGAAGAGCAAATGAAAATGTTTATGGAGTTTCCTGATGATAAACCCATCAAAATGGTTAACTTACTGAAGTTTAAAAATAAAGCCAAATATAAAGATAAGAGAGAAACGGCTTTAACTGGGGAAGAAGCCTACAATATTTATTCTGAAGAAGTTATTAATCATTTAGCCAAAGTTGGCGGTAAGATAATTTTTTGGGGTAAAGTTAAAGGTCTCTTGCTAGGTGAAGTTGAGAAACTGTGGGATCAAGTAGCAATTGCAGAATACCCTAACAAGACAGCGATGATTACAATGTTTACCAATGAAGACTATTTGGTTAGTGAGCAACACAGAAGTGCAGGGTTGAAAGGCCAGCTAAATATCATTACTCAAGATGAATAAGTTATTTCCTGACGTTGCAGACAACAATTATTTAGGCGCTAAGTCTGCTTATTATTTTTTTATACTCTGGATGCTTGTAAATACATGGCGCAGTTTTGTGCATTTTACAGCTGAGGATGCAGGTCTAAATTCAATTGCTAATTTAATTATTTTTGAAGGCACTCCTGATCCAAATCAAGTGATCTATCTTTTTGGTTCACTTTGGGGAGAGGTCCAAGTCTTGTTATGCCTAATTAGCTGGGTAATATTAATTAAATACCGAAGTCTACTATCTTTTATGTACTTAATTTGGTTATTGGAATGGGCTTTAAGAATAACCCTAATTTCATCTTGGCATGGATTAGATGACAGTTACAGAACTGCACCGACGCCCGGAGTGGTTTACGCACCTTACGTTCTCGGTTTATTGAGTATTTTCTTTGTATTGTCTTTGAAGAAATCAAAATGAAGTTATTAAGAAATATAATTATCATTCTTTTGTTGCTAGTCATTGCATTCTGGTTGGCATTAAAAGTGCCAGCAGTACAAAATTATGTGTACGAAACAGCTATTAAAATGAGGTTATTAGCAACTTTGCAGGAAGAAAAAGAAGACACGCTTTCAGCAACGGTCTGTGGCTCAGGCTCTCCCTTAGCTTCTAATAGCGCTCAAGCATGCATATTAATTAAGGCGGGTGAAGATCTATATGTCGTAGATGTAGGAGACGGTAGCGTAGCTAATTTATCACGCTGGAATACTCCATTTGAAGACGTAAAAGCTGTTTTCATTACCCACAATCACTCAGACCATATTTCCGATTTAGCTGATCTTCATTTAATGACCTGGGTAACAAGAGAGAGGGAAAGCAAACTTACAGTTTATGGGCCTGAAGGCATTGAGGATGTTACTAAAGGTTTTGAGATGACCTATAAACACGATTACGAATTTAGAAATGCACACCATGGAGATTTAGTAACGCCCCTAGATGTCGTTGGCTTTAATCCTATAACCATAAAGGACGATTCCATTATTTTTGACAATGGCGATTTGCAAGTTACAGCATTTAGGGTAGAACATGAACCTGTGGATCCTGCTTATGGCTTTAGGTTTGACTACAAAGGTCGTTCCATAGTTATTAGTGGTGATACAAATTACAGTACAAATTTAATTAAAAATTCTCAAAAGGCTGATGTGCTTTTTCATGAAGCTATTTCATACGATTTAACAAGAAGGATGTCTAAAACTCTTGCCGATCTTGGTGAAGAGTTTGATAACAATATTGCCCGTTACGGCTCAAAAATCTTCACTGATATTGAGAGCTATCATGCCACCCCTTTAGAAGTAGCAGAGATAGCAAGTCTTAGTAACGTTGATATGC
>JADHNL010000007.1 GCA_016779525.1 SAR86 cluster bacterium
GCTATGGTAGGCATTTGCTATCCAGGTCAATTTGGTGGTGATGTATCACATTTAAATTTACATAAAACATTTTGTATACCTCATGGAGGAGGGGGCCCAGGTGTCGGTCCTATTGGAGTTGTGGATGCATTAGCAAAATATCTGCCCAACGATCCTCTGGCACTTGAGGATAACGAATATGCGGTATCAGGCTCGCAATTTGGCAGTGCAAGCATTCTTCCTATTAGTTGGATGTACATTGCCATGATGGGCGAGGAATCTCTTAGAAAAGCTACTTCAGTTGCTATTCTCAATACCAACTACATCGCTTATCGCTTGGCAGAACATTACGATATTTTATACAAAGGGAAAAATGGTCTTGTTGCGCATGAGTGTATCTTAGATGTAAGACCTTTTAAAGAATTTGGCATTGAGGCAGAAGACATTGCCAAAAGATTAATTGATTACGGCTTTCATGCTCCAACCATGTCTTGGCCCGTCGCAGGCACATTGATGGTGGAACCAACTGAGAGCGAATCTAAAGTCGAATTGGATAGATTTTGTGAAGCAATGATAGGTATAAAACAGGAAATTCTTGAGGTTAAAGATGGTAAAGCCAATAAAGAGCAAAATGTACTCAAAAATGCTCCCCACGCCGTTGATACTTTAGTTGCTGACTGGGTTTATCCATATTCTAAAGAAAAAGCTTTTTATCCAACCCAATCAACTAGAGATCGAAAGTACTGGCCTCCAATTGGCAGGGTCGATAATGTCTATGGCGACAGGAATTTGGTCTGCACCTGTCCAAATATCAAAGACTTTAAATAATTCCTATTTCGCTCTTTATTTGCTATTATCCCTTCCCAATTTATGGAAGATAAGTACGCAATTGCAAAAAACTGGTTACCAAGGTATACCGGAATGCAGCCGGATGAATTTGGGGATTACATTCTTTTAACCAATTTCAAAGACTACCTAACCTCATTTTGCGAAAAATTTGACATTGAACCAATGGGTCAAGACAAGCCCATGCCAAGCGCAACCAACAAAAATGGTTTATCAATTATCAATTTTGGTATTGGTTCGCCCAATGCAGCCTTAGTAATGGATTTGCTCTCCGCAAGAAATCCTAAAGGGGTGTTATTTTTAGGTAAATGCGGAGGTTTAAAAGATACCTCTGAAATAGGTAACTTTATTCTTCCAATTGCAGCTATCAGAGGAGAGGGGACATCAAATGATTATTTTCCAAAAGAAGTTCCAGCGCTGCCATCCTTCAAACTGCATAAATTTGTTTCAGATAAAATAATTGAGGCAGATTGCGATTATCGTACTGGGGTAATTTACACCACCAATAGAAGGCTCTGGGAACATGATAAACAGTTCATGAAGAAATTAAAGAATACAACCGCTATCGGCATTGATATGGAGGTAGCAACTATATTTATAGCAGGACACTACAATGAAATTGCTCGTGGTGCCTTACTGCTTGTCTCCGATGTGCCAACCACTCCTGATGGCGTGAAAACTGAAGAATCAGACAAAAAAGTTACTTCTGAGTGGTCAAAAAAACACCTTGAAATAGGCATCAATGCTATGACCGACATTGGTAAAACGGGTGAGAAAATCAAGCACTTTAGATACTAATTCTAAAGAATATTTTCACAACCTGTTCCTGACAAAACAGATAGAACTCTTTTTTTATCACTATCATTCAGGACGCTAAATTCATCACGAATCCACTGCAAACATTTTGCCTGATAGCGAAAGGTTTTTTGTTTCCATGCTGCCCCTTCAACTGCAACTTCCCATTCAGCTGATTCATTGGCAACTGCTTTAGCATTCTCCAATAATAGCGGAATGTACAATGTGCCAATTAATTTCAGTATATTTTTTAAATTTTTAGAAGCATCTTCGAAACTAGCCCAATGCAAGCTTTTAGTATCCAAACCTGATAGATCGTCCATTATTTCAACCCAAGCAACTACCCTAGGTGCTATCTCATGGCAGATTTTTCTCGGTGTAGGGTCAAATTTAACCAATTGAACAATTTGACCGTAAAACCCAAAATCGGCAGAAGAAGGCTTATCGCCTAAAATAAAGCTCGAATGAGACAAATGATCGTTTAGCAATTTAATAAATTGTCTAAAGCTCCTCTCAATTAATTCCGCTGTTGAATCACTCGAACCGACTACCCACAATCTTTCACTTTGCCGTTGAGTTATAAAACTCTTTAATTCAGCGAGCTCCTCCTTAGGTAGGGTTTGTGAAAACTCTATTAAAGGCAGAATTGTTCCTGCCTTGTCTGCATCGGCTTCGTAATGCCACCTGTAATGAAACATAAACTTAGTTAGAAATTCATCGGCAAAATCCTCAAGAATGTAATTGATGAAGCTAAGCGCTTGGTCCTCGGGAATTACTTGTCGATTTGGGTAATCGTTTTCAAGCCTTCTGATAATTGGTGTTGAGTCAGTGGTTGCAACTAGTTTTTTTTCTTCGTCCTCTAGCAAAACGATAGGCAATAGGACTGGTTTTGGAGGCTCAATATCCAAAACTTTTAGCCTCCCCTTGGCATCACCCCAATGAATATCATAGGGTATGTGCTTGTACCTTAACAAAGAAAGCAATTTTTGAGTGTATGGAGAAGGCGTTGATCCGAATACTTGTAACCTTTTCATAGTAAGATTCTAACCGCTTTTTTATAAGCAACAAAATGCATTATAATATCGCGGTTAGGAGAGATGGCAGAGCGGTTGAATGCACTGGTCTTGAAAACCAGCAAGCCTTAATAGGGCTTCCAGGGTTCGAATCCCTGTCTCTCCGCCATAATTTGTTATATGACTTCAGAAATTCTTCACATCTATAATTTTGAAAACTCAAAAGCAAGTAAAATTGAGGAAATAAGCAAGCTACCCTCAAATGGTTTCAATTGGGTTCATTTAGATGCAACTCATAAAGATATCCTTGAAACATTGTCGGTAAAAAATTTATCTATAAATCGAAATGCACAAAAAGCGCTACTTGAAGAAGAAACAAGACCAAGAATGGTTAAGTTCAATGAAGGAATTGTTTTGATACTTAGAGGGGTGAATCTTAATGATGGTTCCGATCCTGAAGATATGATTTCACTTAGACTTTGGGTGTCAGAAAATAACATAGTTACGCTACGCAAAAGAAAACTTAAAGCTGTTCAAGATATTGTGCAAAATATTGAAGCAAATGATTTGCCTAAATCTGTTGGTGGCATTCTATGTCAGCTAGTAGAAAGGCTTGCAGAGAGAATGCAGCCTACAATTACAAGCCTAAATGAATCTACAGATGAACTTGAAGAAACCATTCTTAACAGCTCAGATAAAGAATACCAAGAATCAATTTTAGATATAAGAAAAAAATCTATAGTTTTAAAAAGATATATCAAACCTCAAGGCGATGCACTAAAAGAGCTTCTTTCTTCAAATTTGTCATGGCTAGATATTAATAATTCATTTGAGCTAAATCAGTCAGTAAACAATATTCAGAGATATGTTGAGGATCTAGAGGTTGTGCGGGAGAGATCGCAAGCAATGATGGATGAAATAACAAATAGAATCTCAGAAAAACTAAATCGAAACATGTATTTATTTTCAGTTATTGCTGCTATTTTTCTTCCATTGAGTTTTTTAACAGGGTTGTTGGGAATAAATGTGGCTGGTATACCTGGAGCAGCAAACGACAATGCATTTATTATTTTTTCTTTAATTCTTTTAATTATCGTTATCATTCAAATAGTTCTTTTTAAAAAATTTAAGTGGTTTTAAAAGAGAGCTCTAGAATAGGATCCTTAAGATAATTTAAAGTTTGATACCAAGTTTTAATGAAAATTTTAAGGCTCGCTGAAAGTGACTATTCTTCTTCTTCATCAACAGCGTCAAGCAAAATTTCTAGTAAATCGAGTAAGTAATTTAAATTTTCTACGGGTGATTCAAAATCTTGCATATGATATTCAGAATCAACAGCGGCAAGTGGTGGCAAACTATCATCATTAGGCTGATCACATAGCCTATGTATAATTTTTTCAACTCTTTTGATTTCTTTAATCAATATGTGGGTATGTTAAAGAGTGAATAGCAACAGTTTTATGAACTTTTTGTACCAATCCCGAACAAAGACAAAGCAACACTCCTCAGATAGATATTGCAAAGCTTGAATATTCCCTGAACCAATAGTCCTAAATAATAGTAATTACATCAGATTTCCTGCAAAATAATGCTGTGGAATTCATCATAGACAACTTCTACTTAATTATTGTCTCCGCATTATTTTTTGGCTTCCTGATGGCATATGGGATTGGTGCCAATGATGTGGCAAATGCCATGGGTACATCGGTGGGAAGTAAAGCTCTTACCTTAACCCAAGCACTAGTAGTAGCATCAATTTTTACTTTTTTAGGAGCATATTTTGCGGGTGCCGATGTAACCACAACTATTAGAGAAGATATTGTATCTCCTGAACTCTTTAAAGATGATCCATCGATATTTATTCTAGGGATGTTATCAAGCTTGCTTGCAGCTGGTGCTTGGCTTCTACTTGCAACCGTATTTGGCTGGCCAGTTTCAACGACACATTCAATAATAGGAGCAATTGCTGGATTTAGTATTTATTACTTAGGCTGGTCTTCTGTACGCTGGTCTTATATCGGGGGGGTAACACTTACTTGGTTGATTGTACCCTTTGTTGCTGCTGTGCTTTCTGGATTAATTTATTCTTCAGCTAAAAAATTTATCATCAACGCACCAGACCCAATTGAAGCAGGAAGAAACTACATTCCTATATATGCTGGGTTAGTGGGTTTTTTAATTTGCGCAATCACTTTAACTAAAAGCTTAGCAAATACAGATATACCCGCATTGATAACTCAGTACTTTGGAGATCAGGATGTAATCTTTGTCAACGCTGTTGTCTCTCTTTTTATTGCCCTAATATGTTTTGCAATATCGAGGTTAATTTTATCTCATTACGTTACAAACTCTTCAGACCCAAATATTGAGGGTAAATTTGCAGTGCTAATGATATTTACTGCATGTTCTATAGCTTTTGCACATGGTTCGAATGATGTAGCTAATGCAGTAGGACCAATGGCAGCAATTATCTCAACTATCGAAAACTTAGGCTCAGTTGAAAATCGATCTATAGTGCCTGAGTGGGTGTTGCTTACTGGATCGATAAGCATAGTCTTGGGAATGCTAACTCTTGGATATAAAGTCATAAAAACCATAGGGGAAAAAATTACAGAATTGAAACCCTCTAAAGGTTTTGCAGCAGAACTATCAACAGCTGTAATTGTGCTGCTTGGCAGTATTTCTGGAATTCCTTTATCTACAACACACACTCTTGTGGGAGCAGTTATTGGTGTTGGGCTAGTTGGCGGGAGTAAGGTGAATTCAAAGGTTATTTATGGAATTCTTGGTTCTTGGATTGTTACGGTTCCAGGTGGGGCAGTTCTTGCTATTATATTCTTTGTTATGTTCGGAACAGTTTTTGGAGTTTTGTAATGGATTATGAGTATTGGATAGATTTAGTAAGCCAAATAATAAATATTATTACTGGTCCTGCTGTAATTTTTAGTGTTTGGTTTCTAGTTGCTCAAATTCAGACTCAGATAAAAGTTGGTAAAGCTGCCTCAAGGCAATCAATTGCTGAAGCACATCAAGAAGTTACTCTAGCTGGGCTTGACCCACTTTTAATGAAAGCAAAGAAAAAACTGATTATGAATGAAAAACTAGAAATTGAAGAGGAAGTTGGGCTAAGAATCCATATGACTGCAATTTTAAGAGCAAGAGAGAATCATTTTTATCAGTATCAAATGGGCATGCTAGATGATGAAGAATGGAAGACTATGCGCAAAGCTCTTGGCACATTGTTCATGGGCAACAAGCTAAACCTTGATGTATGGAATAAAAGCAAATCTACATTTAACCCAGAGTTTGTAAAAATTGTTCAGGAAGAAATAGAATTAAGAAAAGATACATTTAAAGATGGCAAATAACTCAAAGAACCTTGAATTTCTAAGCAAATCTTTGGAGCTGCATCAAAGACCATTTCTCATAACAAACATTAAAGGGGAAGTTCAATGGTTAAATAATGCTAGCAAATATATTTTTAGTATTGATGATGATGTAAAACCCGACTTTGTGCTTATTGATCAGGAAGATTTTGAAAAAGCAAAATTTGATAGTGGAATAGCCGACGCATTTGATGTGTTTATGAAAATAAACTTGCGTAATAAAAATTTCATAATGCGTGTTCTGCTTCATGTAATCCCAGTTGAAGGTGAGAAGTATTATTTAATTGAGATTGTTTCTAACACAAAAGAAAACCTCTTCGCCTTAAAAACTGTTATTTCATGCTTGGAACACGATAGGATCGGTATGTATTACCAGAAACAATATAGCTTAGTTGGTAAAAAGGAAATTACTGGCATAGAGGCGCTTATTAGATTTTTCAATGAAAAAGGTGAAGTAATACCCAATGATAAGGTGATTCCTTTCATTGAAGGAGAGAGCATTTTTTCATTAGTTGTGATGTCATCAATGACTGTAGTGAAGGATTATTTTCTGGAAAGGTCAAAGAAAGGATTAGACGGAGTGCCGCTCTACTTCAATGTATCAGCTCACACTATCTTACATAAAAACTTCTTGAGTATTTTTAAAGATTTTATTTCTGCAATGAATATAAAACCAGGAGATTTTGGGATAGAGGTTACCGAAACTGCTGAACTGAGCAATTTAAGCAAAGCTTCTTTAAGGCTATCTAGTATAAAGAATTTGGGAGTTTCGATTGCGCTTGATGATTTTGGAGCAGGTTATTCTTCACTGAGATATCTAAAAGACTTGCCTTTTGATGTTCTTAAGCTAGATAAGAGTTTTGCCCTAGAGCTACATGAAAATCACAATCAAAACCTGATTCAAATTGCAAAATTACTTGCAGACTCTATGTCAATGAAATTCATATGTGAGGGCTTAGAGGAAGAATGGCAAATAGAAAAGGTCGTTAATTTGGGCTGTGAAATAGGACAAGGATTTTTTATGCACAAGCCTTGTTCATTATCAGACTTAACCAATGAGTGACAAAAAGAAAAGAATACTTCTCACCCAAATAAAACAAGACTTTACTACGCCTGTCGATGCCATAGCGGATTACATAAATTTAATTCTTGAGTCATCAGCAAATTATGATGAAGAAATTATTGATGAGTTTCAGAATATAAAAAAATCAGCAAGAGTTCTTAGGTTAAATTTTTTTGATGCTTTTAAAGACTATGCTGAGCAACAAAATAAAAATATTTCTACAGATGAGGAGGCTTCGGTACTCAGACATGATTTGCGAACTCCTTTAAATGGCATAATTGGATATAGTGAAATACTTCTTGAAGATTTTGAAGATGAAATTTCAGCTGACCATAATGAAGATTTAAATAAAATTGTTCAATTAGCAAAAGAGGTCGAGTCAGTAATATCAAATTTTGTTGAATTCTTAAGGCATGGTTTTTCAGCAGCAAAGAAAGATGAAGATATTTCGACTGGAGCTGAAAGTGTATTTAGCTCACTTGGAAAAATAGATAGCGAAATAATAATCAATGAAAGTATATCTAATTCGAAAATACTGATTGTTGACGATAACAAAACGAACTGTGATGTATTAGAGAGAAGACTAAATTCAAAAAAATTTGATTGCACGGTAGCAATGTCTGGGAAAGAAGCACTTAAACTAATTTCACAAGTTGATTATGACTTAATCTTACTTGATGTCCTTATGCCCGAGATAAATGGTCTCGAAGTATTAATGGAGACTAGAAAAAAATACGACTTAGATAAACTTCCAGTGATAATGGTTTCTTCATTTGATGATGTTGAGAGTATTTCAAAGTGCTTATTGCTTGGTGCAAATGATTATTTGCCAAAGCCGCTAAACTCTACTATCTTGCTAGCAAAAGTTGCCGCTACATTAGAACGAAAAATACTAAGGGAAAGAGAAAAGGAGCTATTGAGTGAGTTGCACTATCAAGCAATTACGGATGAACTAACACAAATACCAAATCGTCGTTATGTATTTAATTCACTAGAAAAAAGCTTTTCTCAAATCTTAAATGAGAATAAAGAACATTTTGCGGTAGTAATTCTTGATATTGATCATTTTAAAAATGTTAATGATACATATGGACATGCTGCTGGCGATGAGATCATAAAAGCAGTAAGTAAGATATCAACAGATATTGTAAGCAGTCCACATCTTTTTGGCAGAATTGGGGGAGAGGAATTTCTTGGAATAATTCATAATGCATCTGAAGCATATTTAAGAGAGATGTGCGAAAAAATTAGAACAAGTGTTGAAGAACTTGAAACTTTATTTGATAATCAAAATATCAAAGTCACTATTAGTGGTGGTTGTGCATTTACAAATGAGTGCGCAAATACATCTGACTTGATAAATAAAGCTGATGAAAGACTTTATTCTGCCAAGAAAAATGGTAGAAACAGATTTTTTTTTAGTGAGGAATAATAAATGGCATACGTATTAATAGTTGAAGACAATGAAATGAATAGAGATATGTTGGGCAGAAGGCTCGAAAGAAGGGGTTTTGAGATTGAGTTCGCTCTAGATGGTCAAGAAGGTCTTGATAAAATGAGAGAAAGAAAACCTGATTTAGTTCTAATGGATATGGGTCTACCTGTTTTAGATGGATGGCAGGCCACTACCCAAGCTAAAGAGGATCCAGAGCTTAAAGATATCCCAATAATTGCCCTTACAGCTCATGCGCTTGAAACTGATAGACAAAAAGCATTGGCCGCAGGTGCAGATGATTTTGACACTAAGCCAGTAGATATTAAAAGATTGCTAGATAAAATGTCTAAGTTTGTTGAGGCTTAAGGATCTGATTAACTTCTTTAACCAGTGCCTCAACTTTTGACTCTTTCTTCACTATACCCTCAGTATACTTGCTGAGCATTTTCTCTTCGACTGCTGATATATCCTTACCAGAAAATACAACAATTGGTATATTTAGCCCAAGCTCTCTTGAGGCCTCAATAAACTCAAAACCATCCATTCTAGGCATATCTAAGTCAAGAACAATTAAGTCGGGTTTTTCTTTTGCTCTTTCAAGTGCATCTTCACCATTTTTTGCATCTATTGATAGATAACCTTCTGAATTTATTATTTTTGCAAGCAAATCGCGTGTATTTTCATCATCATCAACAATTAAAACTTTTTGGTCTTTTTCTTTAATGTATCTTTTGACAAGGTTTATAAAGAAAGTCCTATCAATAGGTTTCTTCATATAATCATCGGCCCCTAAAGAAGATGCTAAACTCTCTTCATTTAATACGGATGTAATAACAACAGGTACATCTTTTAGTTGTACATCATTTTTAATTTCCTTTAATACAGACCAACCATCTCTTCCTGGCATCAACACATCAAGTAGAATAAGTTTTGGAATTACTTTTCTGGCTTGCTCCATTCCCTCATCACCATCAAAAGCGCTGTACACGGTATAACCTTCTTTTTTTATTGCTCTCTTCACAACATCATGTGTAGTTTTATCATCATCTACAAGAAGAATATATTCACTTCCCTCTGAGACCACAGGATTCTCTACATCTGCTCCATCTTCATCAACCTGATCCTCTGTAACTCTTGGTACAAAAATTGAGAATGTGCTTCCTTCACCAACTTCACTTGTCACATCTACACCACCACCCATCATCTCTGCAAAATGTTTTGAGATTGAAAGACCTAAACCTGTTCCTCCATACTTTGCGCTAGTTGATCTTTCAGCCTGTGTGTAAGTATCAAACAACTTGCCAAGTTGCTCTTCAGTCATTCCAATACCAGTATCTTTAATGTCAAAATTAATAAATTCTTGTCCATCTTTCTCTACAGAATCAATCACAAGAGCAACTTTTCCATTTTCAGTAAACTTAAATGCATTACTTAAGAAATTCACAATACATTGTCTTAACTTAGTTTCATCAGCAGTCATCTCGCCTTCAACATTATTTTTAATTATGAATTCGTTATTGTTTTTAGTTGCAAGAGGTCCTGAAACATCTTTAATAGTTTCGATCATGGTTTCAATTGAGAATGGAGTAAAGTACATGTCCATTTTGCCAGCTTCAATTTTTGATAAATCAAGGACATTATTGATTAGCGATAACAAGTGCTTACTTGAATTTGTGATGCGTTTTAGATCTGGGATCATATCGTCATTACCTAGATCCTCACAATCTTCAAGGAGCATTTCACTATATCCAATAATAGCGTTAAGCGGTGTTCGAAGTTCATGGCTCATATTCGCAAAGAATCTCGATTTAGCACTACTTGCTTCTCTAGCCTCATCTCTTGCTACAGCCATCTCCTTGGTTTTTAAGTCAATTAAAGCATTCACTTCATCCGACATTCTAGAAAATGCGATTTCCATCATTTCAACTGAGGCTTCTTCAGCATTTTCATCAGATGACTCATTGATTAACTTCTTCATATTTGCAATATCCTTAGAAATTAAATCTTTAGCTTCGCCTTCAAGTTTTTCTGAGAGGGCACTCATTTTCTTTATAATCACTTCATCTCTTTGTTTTCTTCTTTCAGCTCTATCATTTCTAACCTCTTCCATCTCTAATAAATGATTCCTATAGCGTCCTAATGCATTTGAAAGTTGGCCTACCTCATTTGTTTCAGAAGAAAGAAAGCCTCTATTTTGTGGAAGTATTTTGGTCGTATCGCCCTTAGTTAAGGCCTCTAAAACTTCTATTGCTTTTGCTATTCTTGAAAATGCGCCATCTTGAACCCACCAAATAGCTAGCACAATTAGAATTATTACTCCGAATGTAAAAACTATTGAGTTAAGGGTTGAATCTCTTAGTTCTTTTAAGTCATCTGAAATATTCTTTACTACAAAAAATAAGGCTGTATCTGGATTAACTGTTGAGGCAACGGGGACAGCTGTTACAGATAAGCCAAGTGCCTCAATATTTTTACTGCTTAGGTTCTCTAAGCCATTGTCTAAAATATCTCCTTGAATATAGTCAAAACTAAACTTAGAAATACCTATTGAACCATCTAGCAAACCGTCATACACTGCATCAATAATTTGATCTCCCGCAAGCAAGCCAGTTCTAACCCCCAAATCCTCTTCAAAAGTTGACATGGAATTTCTTAAATCACGACCAATAATGATTGAGCCAAGTAATTTTGAGGTTCTAGAACCAAAATCATCTTGCAGATAAATCGGAAAAGAAGTAATTTGATGAATATTTCTTCTGCCTTCTGGGTTCTCTGAAAATATAATTTGATTTGTGACAGAGTAGTATCGCTCTAAAATATTCTCTAAAAAATCATTAGTGGATGAATCTCTGAGAAATACAAGTTTATTTCGAGAATTACATACATCGATAGAGTTTCCAGTATCGGCCCAATCATAAGCATATAGGCAAGTTACTTCTTCATTATTGGAATTGAAAAGTTTTACAAAACTTACATTAGCTAAGTCTAAATCTTGCTCAAACATTATCTCAATGAGCAACTCTAGATCTCCCTCATTCTCATAAACAAGAGACTCAACTAATACATTTGGATAATCAAACCCCTCAAGACCTTCATCAACAAATACCGGAATCTCATTATTTGGATTCCAGAAAACTGAACCTTTTGAACCTTCTACTCCCCACTCTGATAAATTTGCAAAACTATCGTCAACAGATTGCACCCATGCAGATTCGACTATGCTTGAATATTGTGTGCTTGCAGACTTTTCTTGAATCGACTGGTTTTGTATATTCATATACAAAAGAATCCCAGCAATTATGATATTACCAAGAAGACCAAATATTAGTATTTGGGTTCGAACTAGCATTTGAGACGTTTAGTCAGCCAGCACAAATCTAAAGGTAGTTGTTACGTCTGATACTGTTACAGGCATACCTTCATGTACATAGGGTTCAAAAGCCCATCTTCTTATTGATCTAAGAGCTGCACGTTCAAATAGTCCTGGTTGATCAGTTTCAACTACAAATGGATCTAGCACCTCCCCATTGGGAGATACATCAAACTCAACTATGACATAACCTTCAATGCCCTGTCTTAAGGCAGATCTAGGATATGATGGCTGAGGACTGTAAGTTGAAGTAACTTCTACTTCCAACATCTCCCCATTTACTGTAATACTGCCTTCTTCAACTTCCGCATCAAGAAAGAAACATAAAATTAAAAGTGAAAGGATTCTTTTCATGATGCCATTATAACCAAAATGTTAGAAAAAAAGAGGAATTTAAGTGACGAAATTGAAAAATTATTCATTTCAACGCAACTTGTCATATAAGCTCTTATTAAACGAGGTTGAGAGAAAGTTCAGGTTAATAAGTAGTCATTCAATTATTGGATTCAAAATTTTCCAATGATTCCATTACCCCAATAACATTTGCCTTAGCAGATTCTTTTATAAATACGCTGCTTAATTTTGCAGTTGCTAGTATGGAGTCTATTCCATTTCTAACACTTCGATACTGCGCTGTTCTTCCCGTAAGATGTACATCTGTAACTCCTAGTATGTGCGCATAAAGAGCAGCTATGGTGCCAATTGACTCACCAACCATTTTCATTACAGCTTGTGATACATCGGAATCTAAATATGAATTACTATCTTTCAACTTACCAAAATTAACTGCTGTTAGCTTGGGATCTAAGTCACCTAGATTCCCCACGGCTTCGGATATAAGAAGGTCAACATTCGAAGCGTTACCATTTGCCGCTAATTGATGAATTTTTTTTATATTAGAATAATTTAAAAAATGCTTATGAAACGCATGTATGAACCCGCCGCCATTTGCTATACCTCCCAAATGAGAATTAATGCCCTTATCTGAAAATGCACAGGCGGTACCAGTGCCACAGCTGATTACCAAACCTCTCTCAAACCCATAAATTTTTTTTGCACCTATGCAAAAAGCATCTATTTCTGATATATATTGCCAATCACTATTTTCTGAAAGAATTGTTTTACTTTTGCCTCCACTCAAACCAACTTTTGATATAGGCAAACTGCTTGTCAGGTCATCAATGTATCTTAATAAATCATGCTCATTGACAAACTTTGCATTGTCTTCAACCCAAAATTTTTCTTCATTATTGTCTTTTAAGAAAAAGTCGACATTAGAAAGCCCACGATCAATTGCTAAAAACATGTGAAATTTTATTGAAAATTAGAATGAAGAAGAGCCCTAGAATAGGGCTCTTTAAATTATTTAAAGTTTATTACCAAGCTTTAAGCGGGGTAACCATCATGACATTCTGAACTTTTCTGTAGCCACTAACAGCTTGTGAAAATTCGGCAAAAGCTTCACTTGCAAAAGCGTCTTTTGTTTCAGAAGTAAGCTCCGATAATGATGAGGCACCAACGAAAGCAAAGTGTGACGCATAGCCATTACCAGTAAAATGCGTAACTAAACCAGCAGATCCTGGGCCACCTATTGCATTGGTCATTTTACTCCATGCTTTAGCATATTCAGCAGCTTTAGGAGCCTCAACGTAAAGATCGTATTTAAAAAATATTGAATCTTTTGTCCAATCGCCCCTTTGTAGAGAAAGCTCACCAATCCTGTTGTAATACAGATCACTGTGTGAATTTGCACCTATTGTTTGAATGAACTCAAAATTCTCTGCACAATTTCCAAGCTTCTGACCAAGTTCCATTTTTTCATAATCACTATATCCAACATAGAAAAAATGTGACATCCCTGAGCCCTGTAACTGCATTAAGACAACATTTGCACCAGTTTGTGCTTTCCAATTTTTTCCACAATCAGATGCCATGAATTTATCAGCTGCAGCCACAATATTTAGTGGATTTGTAGCTTTAATATAATGAAATTCTCCAACCTCTTTGCCAGGAACAACCTTATGGTCATCGGCAAGCACTGCTGCAGCATAAATAAAAGTAAATATAACAAGTAATGTTTTTCTCATTTCACTTCTCCATTTTTAATATTACCAATAAATCTAAAATTATGTGTGACAGAGTTGCAACAGCTCAGTAATAAGTGGGGCAAAATACACCAGGACCAAGGACGATGGTAAGCTCTCTAGCTCCTTTTCTATAGGTGCAGGTTGTATTGCCATTGTTATCAATCCCTTGGCTGACAAGAATAAGCCTATCGCTTGGAAAGGGCACATCAGAGGGGTCTGAATACTCTTCAAAATTAGCGCAGCTGCTTAAGCAAGCAACTAACAACAAAATTCCTAGTTTAGAAACCATCACTTTCCTTAGCTGTCTGAAGATCAATGTTCTCAAAACCCACCGCAACTCTTATAAGTATTGGATGACAGCATACTTGGCAATCTTCAACGTATTCCTGCTCTGCTATTGAAGGATCTATTTCAAAATATTGCATTTCCCAACAATATGGACATTGTGCACTTTTTTCTTCCATTTTTATTAGTATAGATAAAACCAATTAATTATTAAAATTTTTAATGTTTTAATATTTTTATCTTATGTTTTGATAATTTTAATTAATGTTTGATTATTTTATCGTCATAAAATCTATTTTTTCTATTATGTTTTTTTATTTTACACTTAACTGTAAATATTGAATTTTTATCATAAAAAGAGCATGATCGAAATTAAGGAATAATTTTATGAGAAATATCACTATTTATCTTTTATTGATGTTGCTTGTTGCTGGTTGCTCAGGATCCTCTGAACCAGAACAAGAAGCTGAACCAGCTGAACAAGGGCCAATGTTTTCAGAATACTTAACCTGTACTCCAGGGTCTAATTTTAATGCGGACAATGTTAGAGCAATGATTAGAGATTGGAACCAACTAGATTTATCGAATCTTATTTATGCAGCAGGGCATGCTCCAGTTGCCGAATCGTCTTTAGGCGGTGAAGGTAAGGTTTATTGGCAATTATTTTGGGAATCAAAAGAAGTGGCTGATAAAGCTTGGAGTCAGCCTCCTAGTGAAGAATTTGCTGCATGGGGTGAAAAATATGCAGATGTATTAACTTGCGATGGGGATGGTCGTCGTGGTTACGATGCCTATTGGGGCAGAGATAACGACAGATCCGGTGCATGGGCAGACAATTCTCAGTGGGTAACATACGCACATTACTGCAAATTCACAGAGAATGGTAATCTTGAGTCCTTGGACGCTGCAGCTGAAGCATTCAACGAATACGTTGATAATTCAGAAACTGGGGAAGATGGGCCATTTACCTTTGCTGTATACCTTCACAATGGTGATAATCCAGAAGTTTACAGTCAATACGACTTTTTCTGGATGAATTACTACCAAAATAATGAGGATGCACAGGCATCCTATGTGAGATTTGCCGAAAATGGTGGAGAAATGCAAGCTCAATTTGACGCCATATCAAGCTGTGAAGGACCATATCCTTCCAATAGTTATCAGTTTCTTTACGAGTAAATCTGCTACAACTTTAGAAAGCCGCCACGAGCGGCTTTTTTTTCTTGCTTTTTTAGCTCAGACCTATAGATAAATACGATGAAGTATATTTTAATTTTTCTAAGCTCTATATGTTTAAATACATTTGCCATGAATGAGTGGTATGCATACACCGATAATGTTATGGGTGGGAAATCAGAATTAGTGGCCCAACAAAACCAAGACGTTATCAAGCTAAGTGGTGCAGTTTCAACCAAGAACAATGGCGGCTTTGTTAGGCTTGCCACCAATCCCAACATTGCCTCCAACGACGTCAAAGGAATTCGATTTTTGGCCAAAGGAAACAATGAAGTTTACGACCTTCATGTGAGTCTTAAAGGTATGAAAATGCCACCTTGGTCATTTTTTTCAAAGAAATTTTCAGTCAGTGATGAATGGTCAGAATACCAAATTGAATTTACTGAATTTGAAAAATATGGATATTCTGCTCGAAGCTTTAATCCAAAAAATATTAGAGAACTATCCTTTGCAGGCTATGGTCGTGACTTTACAGTTGACTTAGAGCTAAAAGACATTGAGCTATACTAGCTTGAATGGAAGGCTTAAACCTCTTTGCAAGTAATTTTGCCTCATTCGCGTGGGGGCCATGGCTTGTTGCCTTATTGCTAGGATCTGGAGCTTATTTTCTTCTAAGGTCACAACTAACACCATTTAAATATTTACCACATGCCTTTGATGTGCTTAGAGGTAAATACAGGTCTGATAAGGATAAGGGCGATGTTAGCAGCTTTAAAGCCCTGACAGCATCATTGTCAGGCACCATAGGTCTAGGAAATATTGCAGGGGTGGCTGTGGCCATCCAAATTGGTGGACCAGGTGCAATATTTTGGATGTGGGTAACAGCAATTTTTGGCATTGCAACCAAGTTCTTCACTTGTACTTTATCAGTTATGTACCGTGAAGTGGGGGAAGATGGGCAAACAAAAGCAGGCCCCATGTATGTCATAAAGAATGGTCTACCAAAATACATGCTCCCTTTGGCTTATTTCTTTGCTTTCTTTGGTATGATTGGCTGCCTCTCAGCGTTCCAACCCAATCAAATAGTCCAAATTACTCGGGATCTGTACTTTCCTGATGTTATGTACTTTGAATACTTTGCTGGGGCTTTTTTAATGATTGTCACCGCTCTAGTTATTTTAGGTGGACTCAAGCGTATAGCTGATGTTTCCGCACTACTGGTGCCCTTTATGGCATTGCTGTATTTAGCCTCTGTAATGGTGGCTATCCTGCTGAATGCTGATCTGTTTTTACCATCCATGCAGCTTATATTTTCTGAGGCATTTAATGGTGAAGCAGCCGTTACAGGAGGCATTGCAGGAGTCATTATCACCGGGATTAGACGGGGAGCTTTCAGCAATGAGGCCGGTATAGGAACAGAAGCCATGATACATGGAGCTGCCAAAACATCGCACCCCGTGAAACAAGGCTTAGTTGCAATGACAGGACCAATCTTTGACACGCTAATAATGTGTACACTAACAGCTGTGCTTATCTTGATCTCAGGTGTCTGGCAAGCTTCTGATAGCAATGGGATAACCTTAACTTCTGAAGCCTTTACCTCAACACTTGGACCAGTTGGAGCAATAATACTTTTCTTCTGCGTTCTAAGCTTCGGTACGAGCACTATTTTCACACAATCTCACTATGGGTCGGTTTGTGCTAGATTTTTATTTGGCGATAAGGCGCCTCAAGTTTATCGATACGTTGTAATATTAAGCGTAGGCTTGTTCTCAGTTGTATCCATTGATTTTGCATTAAATCTAATTGATGGTGCCTTTGCAATGATGGCAATACCAACGCTGGTTTCTGCACTCTGGTTGGCTCCAAAAGTTATAGAGATCTCAAAAGAGTACTTCAGCAAACTATCAACAAATAACAGCAGAAATTAATTATAATTAACAATCCATGAAAAAAGTTGCAGTCATTGGTGCTGGACCTTCTGGCATTACAGCTATAAAAAACTTTGCCGATCAAGGTTTTGAAGTTACCGCATTTGAACGTTGCGAAGGAGTAGGAGGAAACTGGCGATTCAATGACCCATCTGGACACTCTAGTGTTTTTGAGACAACACACATCATCAGTTCAAAATACACATCCTACTACGAGGATTTTCCATTCCCAGAGGGAACATCGGATTACCCCTCCCACAAAGAGCTGTTAGCTTATTTTAATGGCTATGCAGAAAAATTTAACCTGATGCCCTTAATCAAATTTGGAACTGAAGTGCTCAGCTGTCAACAATTAGCCGACAATACTTGGCAAATACGCTGGAAGCACATAGCTACTGGTGAAGAATCTGTTGATAGTTATGATGGTCTCGTTGTGTGCAACGGACACCATCATGAACCAAGATACCCCGATTATCCTGGTGAGTTTACTGGCGAGTATCTACATTCCCACCACTATAAAAGTGCTGCTCCTTTTAAAGATAAGAGGGTTTTGGTAATAGGTGGTGGAAACTCAGCTTGCGATGTGTCTGTCGAAACAGCAAGGGTTTCAAAGAGCACAGCTATCAGCTGGAGAAGGGGATACTATTTGATTCCCAAATTTATGTTTGGCCTTACAACAGACATATACGCAAAACAATCAAGATGGCTACCAAAATTTATAAGATATCCTTTGATGCGCTTAACTCTTGAATGGATCCAAGGAAAAAATGAAGACATAGGCCTTCCCAAAGTGGAAAACGATGTCATGGCAACACATCCCACTGTCAATTCTGAACTGTACGATGCTATTCGGCACGGTAAAGTCAAACCTTATGGTGATATAAGAAATTTTGATGGGAAAACTGTTCATTTTAAAGATGGGCTTAGACAAGATTTTGATGTCGTAATCGCTTGCACAGGCTTTAAAATCAAGCATAAATTTTTTGATAAAGCGCTAATAAATTTTGAATCAGGACCTGTTCCACTGCTGCATAAAATGATTCCAGAGAAGATCAGAAACCTTTATTTTATTGGCCTCTTTCAACCATTGGGCTGCATCTGGCCTGGTGCTGAACTGCAATCAAAGCTTGCTGCTAAGCATCTTGCTGGCCTATGGTCACCACAAAAACCCATTTGTGAATTAATTAATCAAGAGCTAAATAATCCTGATGTAGCGCAAATATCTACACCTCGACACACCATAACAGTCGATGATTTTTCCTTTAGGCAGCGGCTAAAAAAAGAACTAAATGTCGCTAAATAAGCTATGAAAAATATTTACTTTTTAAGACATGCAAAATCAAGTTGGGACGATTTCAGACTAAAAGATTTTGATCGGCCACTGGCAACTAGAGGCATCCAAGACGCCGATCTCATGGGCAATTATTTTCTTTCAAAGAAAATAAAATTGGATCTCATAATTTCAAGCCCATCACGAAGAACCAAAGAAACAATCGATCACTTTTTTCTTAAGACCAAGCAAAATATAGTGTATGAAAAAAAAATCTATCACTGCGGCATTGAGGAGATCCTAAGCGAGCTTTATGGCTTAGATGAAAGCACTAAATCGGTAATGGTTGTTGGTCACAACCCAAGCATGCATGAAATTACTGAACATCTAACGGGCAAATATCTCGAGAAATATCCAACCTGTGGCTTAGCAGCACTAAGCTATATTGATATCTGGACTGAGCTTAAAGAAAGGTCTGCAGACTTAGAATTTTTTCTGAAGCCTAGCCAACTTCGATAGAGGCTTGCTTTGGTTTGCCGTTAAACAGCACTATTCCTGAAATAAGAAGACATATTGCAGAATGGATCAAGACAACCTCTTGCAAGTAGTTTAAGTTTCCTAAAAATATCAGTCCGAGAGTAGCAAGAGATCTAGCAAATTCAAGGTAGTAACCGTAAAAGTTGTTTTCAAATAAGAAAGATGCAAAAACAAGGGTAGTGGTGACAAAGACCCCAGTAAGGAAAAGGTCAAAGTAAGCAAGTTCAGCAAAATTAAAAAATACCAACATGGAATATGAAGATGCAAAGGCCAACTGCCCAAAGCCATACAATTTTGATGTTAAGTTGATTTTAGGATCGTATTTTTGAAACGCGCTCAAATCGTTCTTGGTGACTGGAAACTTTTCCTCAACGTCCGCTGGTCGCCATTTTGGTCGTGAAAACCAAACCTTTATTTTATCAGACCATTTTTTTGTTCTATATGAGTCTTTGATCATTTGAATCCAGACTTCAAAATTAGCCCAAAATGGATTCCATGATTTAAGAGGTTTGGATGTCCCATAAATAGGCTTTAAATCTTTTCTCTCATCGATAAATGTCCCAAAAATTCTATCCCAAATAATGAAGACGCCACCGTAGTTGGCATCGATGTACTCTTTGTTCTGAGCATGATGGATTCTGTGATTGGATGGCGTTACCAGTATGTAATCTAAAATACCCATTCTATCGATGTGTTCTGTATGCACCCAAAACTGGTAAATTAGATTCAATGCAGCCACTGTGACAAAAATCTCTGGCGGTATGCCTAAGAAAAGCATTGGGGAGTAGAAGATCCACTTAAAGAAGAAGTCTGTGCCTGTTTGTCGTAATGCTGTTGAAAGATTGAATTCTTCGCCATGATGATGAACCACATGCGATGCCCATAATATTTTTATTTCATGATGACAGCGATGCAACCAGTAGTAACTAAGATCGTAAAGAACAAAGGCTATGACCCAAACATAGGTATCGTAGCTATTAAGTATGCCAAGGTTAAAACTTTGGTAAATCCATGCATATACCAGCCCCTGAACCCCCAGACGAAGATAAGAGGGGAATCTGCTAATCATACCTAGGCTTATGCTAGTGAAAGTGTCGTTTAGTCTGTAGTTATTCTTATTTTTAAAATATCCATATAGAAATTCACAAATGATCATAAGTGTGAATATCGGCGCTGCGTAAGCTATTAAATTAGAGGTGTGCATTAATCTATAATCCCAACATGTAAAAACTATCAGAATACCATTATTTATCAAGTTTTATTTATGGTCGGGATGGCCGGATTTGAACCGACGACCACCACACCCCCAGTGTGGTGCGCTACCAGGCTGCGCTACATCCCGAAGAAATTAGTGTATCCTAAATATATGTTAAAGAGATTAGTGTTAATCGCTTGGGTGCCATTGTTCTTGTCGTTGATTTATCCTGCTCTATTTGGCAGCTACGTGGAAATATTTCAATTGCTTGCGTTAATAACAATCCTTGTGCATCTAGTTGAATTCTTTGTTTTTTACAAAACTGCTTCTAAAAATGGTGTGCTGGAGGGTTTTGTAATGACGCTTATCTTTGGATACACCTATATCCGTGAACTAAGGAAGTAGAGATTCAACCTTTTTCAAAGCTTTGATTAAAGCTTTTTTGACCTCAGCTGCATCTTTGTTTTTTCCAGGATGAGATGAATAAACAAGGTTGGTGAAGTGTTCTTTTAGCTTCTCATTTTGATCAACGTTTTTCTCGGCGAAACGATTCTTTAACTCTTCAAACTTTATTTTAGAAACCATCTCTTTCGGGCCTACTGGATCAAGACCGGCAAACATTTGGAACCTGATTGATGCTTCAAATAAATCCATGGCTTCTGCTGGCTTATCATGCACAAACTCTGGAATTAGTTCTTTTGCTACCTTTTCAGAACCAACATCAATGAGTTGTGTAAATAGCTCTTGATAGCTTTTGAGTTTTTCTTGAGCTTTTTCATTTCTTTGCAACATAGCAAAGTCTTTAAGAGCTTTCTTAAATTTTTTCTCTTCTTGAGTACCTTGCAAATTTTCAAGTTCTCTAAACTTTTCTTCTGCTTCTCCAGGAGAGAGCTCTTTCTCTCTTAAGCTCTTGATGATCTCGTCCATTAATCCTCTAGATTCGTCAAGCTCTTTGTCTTTAATCATCAAGAACTCATAGCACATGTCATCAAATTGCTTATTTATCTCAGGGTCTAATTTTTTGCCAGCAGGACCAAGCGTTCTCCATTTGTCTTGTAATTCTCTTATCTTTACAACCGCTTCATCTATTTCTTCTTTGTTAAGTGCCTGAACTTCAGCAATCACAGCTTCTTTTTCGGATTTATTGTATTGTTCAACCTCAGCTAAAAGCTTATTGATACCCTCTCGAGAATCTCTAAATTTTTTGTTGAGTTCCTGAAAATCTTGATCTGGCACAGGGGAGAACATTTTCCATTTTTCATGAATGCCTTTGAGAAATTTTACTATTTGAATAACTGTAATATTCTCAGGGTTTTTACCTGATGGAAAAGATTCAATTTGACTTATTAGGTCTAATTTCTTAGCTTTATTTTCTTCTTTTTTGCCTTCAAGCTCAGCAAAATAGTCTTTGCACGGAAGCCAAGCTTTTTCGCAGGCTTCCTTAAAAATTCCCCACTTTTCTTTGCTGGCTGTCTTGCCGTGCTGGTCTAAGTTTTGCCATTGTCTTTGCAATGAATTTACTTCATTTGCTAATTTTCTTGGCTCTAAGCTTTTTGTGGCCAAACTGTTTACAGCATTAATTAACTCGGTCCTCTTGTCAGAAGTAGCAAATTCAGCCCAATCATCGTACTCCTTGGCCGTAAAGTTTAATCTTTGAAACTTGTGTCTAAACCTCGAAGGTACTGGCTTATCTTTACTAAAAAAAGAGTTGAGCTTTCTAAGGTCTTTTTGTGCCTTTTTAATTTGCCCAGAAGCAAATAGCTGCTCGATGCCATTAAGTTGTTGATTTAAGTTTATTGCTTTATCAGTCACAAATTTAGTTGAAATTTATTTATAATCCCATCAAACACTATTTGAATGAAACGGATTTTAACAGGTATTACGCCAAGTGGCTATCCTCACTTAGGAAATTATATAGGAGCAATCAAGCCTTCTCTAGACCTTTTAGACGAAAAGTGTGAATCATTTTTATTTATTGCCGATCATCATGCTCTGATTAAGGTATGGGACCCGGCAAAATTAAAAGAACTTACTCATCAAGTTGCGATGGCTTGGCTCGCCTCTGGGCTTGATCCACGTAAAACATTTTTTTATAGACAATCGGACATACCAGAGATTACTGAGCTGGCATGGATACTGAGCTGTGTAACAGAAAAGGGGCTACTAAACCGTGCTCATGCCTACAAAGCTGCCATTGATGCTAACAAAGAAAGCGGTAAAAAAGATATAGAAGAGGGGATTTCTACGGGTTTGTTTACATACCCCTTGCTTATGGCCTGCGATATCCTTTGCCCCAATGCAACACACGTTCCTGTTGGAAAAGATCAGCAACAACATCTGGAAATGACTAGAGACATCGCACATAAATTTAATAATAGATATGGTGAGGTGTTTAACTTGCCAGAAGCTGTGATAGGTGATGAAAAAACTGTTTTAGGTATTGATGGACGAAAAATGTCAAAAAGCTATAACAATATTATCCCTTTGCTAGGCTCAGAAAAAGACCTAAAAAAATCAGTGATGAAGATAGTCACAAATTCCCAAGAGCCTGGGGAAAAAAAGGAATGGAAGGACAATATCTTATTCTCTATATATTCAGCATTTGCTAATGAGGCCAGCCTGAATGAGATGAAGCATAAATTTGAGGATGGCATTGGATGGGGGGATGCTAAAACGATAGTCTTTCAAGAACTTAATGAGCTTATTGCTCCAATTAGAGAGAATTTTGAAAAACAAAAAGGGGATCTAAATTACATCGAGGATGTACTTCAAGAAAATGGTAAAAAAGTTAGAGAGACCACCAAACCTCTGCTGGAAAAAGTGAAATCTCTTATAGGTATTGGTTCGTTTTAATTAATGTATCAAACCAAAACAGAAAAAAACTACCTTTGGATCTTTTTTACCATGTTCAGCATTGGTCTGGGGCAGTCCTTAGTCTTCACCTCCATACCTATTTTTGCTCGAGAAAGTGGATTAAACGAAGTTGAAGTTTCTCTGATTTTTGGCATATCGGCTTTTGCGTGGTTCTTTACATCACCTTTATGGGGAAGGTACAGTGAAAAACTAGGATCCCATACGGTGGGGGTAATAGGGTCTATTGGATATTCAGCCAATATGATTCTAATCATTTTGCCTCTTTTTTTATTTGAGAAAGGCTACATAACTAGCACTTTCTTGCTTCCAGCTTTAATTGCTTCGCGTTTGGTCTACGGCATATTTGGTTCCGCTACAAGGCCAGCATTGTTTGGTTTTTCAGGAAAAATATCATCGCCTGAGAAAAGAGCAGCCGTTTTTTCTAATCTTGAATCAGGATTTGTGCTTGGTACTGTATTGGGCCCTTTAATTGGAGCGTTTTTGTTTCGTTATACCAATAATGAGTTGCCTTTCATATTGTTTGGCGCCATTGGTTTGTTGGTTGCATTTCAATTAAGTAATCGACTAAGAAATATCCCTGAAGCAAAAGCAAGCATCGAAAGACCCAGCAGACTAAAGATATTAGATAGAAAGGTGTGGCCTTTTGTCTTTGTATCTTCTCTTGCAAGCATAGCCCAAGCAATAATCTTCCAAACAATGGGTTTTTATATATACGATAAGCTGGGCTACAGCGCACAAGAAGCTGCCATATATGTAAGCATTTGTTTTGGAATATGGTCGGTTTCTGTGGTTGTAACCCAATCCCTGATAAATCCTTTGTTTCAGTCGCTGAAAGTTATGATGATTCTTGGTCCGATATTAAGCTCATTATCGTTCATAGCTTTAATCTTTTCTGACGAAATCTTTGCTCTCATGGGTACATTAATACTGAATGGTGTCGGGTTAGGAGTAACTCGTCCGAGCTACAATTCAGCATTGTCATTAAGCCATGATAAAAAATTTCAAAGCTCTGCAGCAGGAATGATGGGAAGCACTTTACCCATAGGTCACATGGCTGCTCCGCTCCTCATTGGCCTGTATTTATTGGATTCTGCATATTTGTATTTATTATCGGCTGTTATTTCATTGCTTGCTGTTGGATTTACCCTTCTGCACCCGTATATACTAAAGTCAGATGCATACAAATAGAAAAGCACTTTTACTTATTTCTCTAGGCACACCAGATTCTCCAAACTTCATTGATGTTGGGAAATACCTGAGTGAGTTTCTGATGGACAGTAGGATGATAAGAGTGCCATGGTTGCTTAGGTTTATATTGGTAAATCTCATTATTGTTCCGACAAGATCCTTTTCATCCTCAAAGGCATATAAAGAGCTCTGGACTGAAAGAGGGTCTCCATTGAAATACCACATAGAAGATTTAACCAAGAAGGTGGGTGCAAAACTCAGCGATTCCCACGATGTTTATTATGCCATGCGGTATAAAAACCCTTCTTTAGATTCTGTGTTGGCTGAAATATACCATAAACGATATGAAGAGATTGTTCTGTTTCCAATTTTTCCACAATATTCCTCAGCAGCTAATGGATCATTTCTAGAAAAAGCTCAAAAAATTATTGCGCAATGGAATGTGATTCCAAGGATCTCAACCATTGACCAGTTTTACAATAGACAAGATTTTATTGATGCATTTACTAAAAATATTCTGAAATTTGATTTGAATGAATTTGAAAAAATCATCTTCAGCTACCATGGTTTGCCGATGAGTCAGCTTGATCAAGTGTATGCAGAAGGCAAATGCGATGACAGAAATTGCCACGAAGGCGTTCACGGTGACAACCATTATTGCTATAAGGCTACTTGCTATGAGACAACAAAATTGCTTATTGAGAATGCAAAAATAAATAGCGAGAAAACGATAACTGCATTTCAATCAAGACTTGATTCAGGTTGGGTTAAACCTTTCTCTGATGAGGTCATAAAAAAATATGCTCAGGAGGGCGTTAAAAAAATACTTGTAGTCTCGCCATCATTTACCACAGACTGTTTGGAAACAATTGTTGAAATTGGTAGTGAATACCAGGAACTCTTTGAGGAGCATGGCGGTCAAAGACTTGATTACGTTCCTTCTCTCAATTCCGACGATAATTGGGTAGAATGTATTGTGAATATGGCAAGGGAGAAACAATGAAAGACATACTAGATTTACAGAAAGCAGCCTACATCAAAGAAGGTGTTCCAACCTATCACCAAAGGGCAGACAGATTAAATAGGTGTATAGCCTTAATTGAAACCCACGATGACCAAATCATTGAAGCCTTAAATGAAGATTACAAAAACAGATCCAAGCATGAAATTATGACTTCTGAGATTGTGCAATCTGTAAGAAATCTAAATTTCACACTTAAAAATTTGAAGAAGTGGATGAAGCCTCAGCATCGCACCCCATCATTTGGAGCTGGATTAATGGGTGCTAAAAGCATGATGGTGCCATCACCACTTGGTTCGGTGGGTGTTATTGCTCCTTGGAACTTTCCAATTGGGATGGTGTTTTATCCAGCTGCATCCATTTTTGCTGCAGGAAATAGAATTATGGCTAAGCCGTCAGAATTTACTCCAAAAACGTCAGAGCTAATGAAAGAGGCAGTAGGGAAATATTTTGATGAAAGTGAATTTGCAGTTATCTTGGGAGGTCCTGAAATAGGGGCTGAATTTTCTGGCTTACCTTTTGATCATCTGCTTTACACTGGGAGCGGAAGGATTGCGAGAAAAGTTTTAGCTAAAGCAGCCGAGAATATTGTGCCAACTACCATGGAGTTAGGAGGCAAAAGCCCAACCATTATTTCTGATAATGTTGACATCGATATGGTGGCCAAACGAATCATGTTTGTAAAAACATTGAATTCCGGTCAAATATGCCTTTCCCCAGATTACATCATGGTTAAAAGAGGGATGGAGCAACAGTTAGTTGTGGCACTTGATGAGACATTTAATAGCTTTTATGAAGGCAATGAAAAAGATTACACTTCCATGGTTAATTCCAATCACTTCAACCGCATGAATGGGTATGTCGAAGATGCAGTGGCAAAAGGTGCAGAATTAATAAATCTTGGCAATGTCGATGATGCATCCAAAGATACCATTGGTACTAAAATCTTGCTAAACGTCAATGACAATATGCAAGTCATGCAAGATGAGATTTTTGGCCCTGTTTTTCCAATTATGTTGTATGACGAGCTTTCTGAGGCGGTAGATTATGTCAATAAACACGATCACCCATTAGGTCTGTATTTCTTTAGTGACGACAAGAAGGAACAAGAATATGTGATAAATAACACACGGTCAGGCGGAGTAACAATCAATGATACTATGTTTCATTTAATGCAATCACAGTTACCATTCGGGGGAGTTGGGCCATCTGGTTTTGGTTGCTACCATGGCTATGAGGGTTTCTTAAACTTTTCGAATTTAAGATCTGTGTACTACCAAACAAAAATAGACTCACTTTTCGCAATGATGAGACCTCCGAGAGGCAAACTCTTAGAACAGATGTCTAAAGTGATGAAAAAATTATCTTGATAGATTTCATTTCAAAGCTTTCTATTAGCTATCTTTTTAAACCTGGGACTAAACGCCTTTCGGTTCTAACAGTTTTTACTTCATTAGGAATAGCTATTGGTACCGCTGTCGTAATAATTGTCATTTCGGTAATGAATGGTTTTCAGGACGAACTAAGAACTCGAATTTTAGGGGCCATTCCTCAACTTACTTTTGAAAAACCCGGAGGATTCAATGATATTGATCGGGTTAAAACAATTGTAAATCAAAATTCAAATGTTGTTGATTCACAAGAGTTTTTTATGACTCAATCAATACTTTCAAGTTCTGATATAACCAGAGGAGTCATGGTTAAGGGCACCAATGAAAATGAAATATCAATCATTGCTGACAGCATAATAGAGGGTAATTTAGATGAATTGGATGCTAGCAACAATATTATCTTAGGTGATGCGCTGGCATTCGAGCTTGGCACCTTGCCCGGCGATACTGTTTCAATGGTGATCTCCAATCAGATGAATCCACTTGCAAACATACCAAGAGTAATAAGCTTTAAAGTTTCAGGGTTATTTTCAGTTGGTTCTGAAATAGATCAGAACTACGCCTTAATTGGTACAAATGCTTTCAGGAAAGCGTTTCGTCCCACAAATGGTGCGGGAATAGAATTACAACTTAGAAATGTATTTGCGACGGAACAAACAGCCAATGAGGTCCTTGCAGACTTAGACTTAGACTACTACACCATTAAAGTCTCAAGCTGGGATCAGTCTTACGGCAGTTTATTTCGAGCAACGCAGCTTGAACGTACCATGGTTTCCCTTTTGATGTCTTTAATTCTTTTAATAGCTATCTTCAGTATGCTGATATCAATTAACAGCTTGGTTAAAGATAAGAGATCTGAAATTGCAATCCTTAGAACTATTGGTTACTCCAAATGGGATATTCAAAGGGTTTTTCTACAACTTATTGCCTTCATTGGTATTTTTGGTGTGGTTTTTGGAAATATCCTTGGAATTGGTTTCTCTAGTAATATCACTGAGTTTTTCCAGTTCTTAGCCTCTACTTTTGATATCTCTCTAATGAATACATATTACGTTGACTACTTTCCATCTAGGGTTGAGTTTAGTGAAGTATTGCTCATCAACCTGTTAACACTGGTAATTTTATTTGTGTTTGGCTATATTCCAGCAAGAATTGCTGCCAATACTGAACCTGCAAAGATAATTAATCAAGAATGATCGAACTAAATAAAGTCAGTAAATCTTATGGGCCTAAACACCAAAAACATACTGTATTAGATAGAGTTTCTTTTACTTTTGAAAGCAATGGCACTTATGGTCTGGTTGGCCCATCAGGTTCGGGTAAAACAACTTTTTTAAACATTCTTTCAGGACTGGATTCATTTGATAATGGCTCAATCTTAGTCAACGGTACTGAAATAGCTAACTTAGGCCAGGATGAGCTTAGTAAATTAAGAAGAGATTATTTTTCTTTTGCCTATCAGTTTCATTATTTATTGGAGAACCTAACTGTATATGAAAATTGTTTGGCATCCGATTTGTCAGCAAGCGAGAGTGACATAACAAACATTCTTGAAAACCTTGGTATTGGTGAATTAACTCATAAATTTCCAAGTCAAATCTCTGGAGGTGAAAGGCAACGAGCTTCGCTTGCAAGAGCCTTAACAAAAAAACCCAAGATCCTTTTATTGGATGAGCCAACAGGTAATCTTGATGAAAATAACAGTGCAGTTGTCCAAGAATTGCTTTTAAATTATACCAAACAGAATGACTGTTTAATGATATATGTTACCCATGATCTCCCTTTTGCAGAAAGGGCTGATAAAATCCTAAGAATAGAAAACAAAAGCTTAAGTTTTTAACATATGGCATACAGCTAAATTGAAGTGTATAACCGGAGATATTTTTGCAAACTACCGCTACTTTAAATTATGAATAATTCCTTATACAAAAGGCTCCTTGGCTACACCTTCAAGCATAAAAGTCTTTTTGCCTTGAGCATTTTCGGTTTTTTATTGTTCGCTGTTGCTGATATTTCTGCAGTTGAGTGGCTCAAAAGAGTTATTGGTTATATCAATAATAGTTCAGATGGCTTTCTAAATCCCTTAAACCTTGCTCTCTTTTTACTTGGTGTATCAATTTTAAGAGGTATCGGTTTCTACATCGGCAACTATTTTATGGCTAACGTTGGGTTAAAAGTTGTGCACAATCTGAGAGAAGATATTATAAGAAGCCTGCTGTACCAGCCCATGAGTTTTTTTGATCAAGCTTCTAAAGGCGAAATAGTAAATCGAATTATCTTTACCACCAATCAGATTACAGGTGCGGCCACCAATGCACTAAAAATACTCGTAAAAGAGGGGTTCTTACTCATTGGGTTATTTGTCTATCTGCTTTATTTAAGCTGGAAACTAACAGTGGTCATAGTTTTGATTGCTCCTCTTATTGCCATAGTTGTTTCTTGGGCTGGAAAAAGACTAAGAAAGGTAGCAAAGAAAATACAGGACGTTATGGGTCAGATAACACAAGTGAGTAATGAAATTGCCAATGGGGCTCAAGAGATTAAATCTTTTTCAAATGAGGAGGCAGAGCAGAAAAGATTCAAAGATGCCAACGATGAGAACCTTCTGCAAAATTTAAAAATGGAAAGCACTTCAAACTTAGCAACTCCACTTATACAGATCTTTGTGGCACTTGCACTAGCATCAATGAGCTACTTGGCTCTGAGCAATCTTGAGGAGCTAAACTTGCCGTCTGAGTCTTTTGTAGCTTTTTTTACCGCTGCTGGTCTTATGGCACGTCCAATAAGACAGCTATCAAGCTTAAACGCTGTCATTCAAAAAGGTTTAGCAGCAGCAGAAGATATTTTTCAAAGCATGGACAAGCAACCCGAAGATTATGAAAGTGGGATTGATTTATCTAAATCCTTAGAGGGCAGTGTCGAATTAAAAAACGTTAATTTTGCCTACAACGAAGATGGCGAAAATGTCTTAAACAATATCTCCTTAACTGTTGAAAAAGGTCAAACCATAGCTCTGGTTGGAAGGTCAGGCAGTGGTAAATCAACCATAGTCAACCTACTTAATCGATTCTATGACAGTTACTCCGGTCAGATTACTATCGATGGATACGACATAAAGAAGATTAGGTTAAAAGATTTGCGGTCCTCAATATCCTTTGTTTCTCAAGACCCAACTCTCTTCAACGATACCGTAAGAAACAATATTGCCTATGGAAATGAAGATGTTACGGAAAATGCCATTTATCAAGCTGCTCGAGAAGCCAATGCTTATGAATTCATAATGAACCTGCCCGAAGGCTTTGATACAAAAATTGGAGACAATGGCATGCTTTTATCTGGTGGAGAAAAGCAACGAATAGCTATTGCAAGAGCTCTGCTTAAACAAGCATCTATACTCATTTTTGATGAAGCAACTTCCGCACTGGATAATGAATCGGAAAAAGACATTCAAAATGCCATTGAAAAAGCTTCAAAAAATAAAACCACTTTTATCATTGCCCATAGATTGAGCACGGTGGAAAAGGCCGATAAGATTTGCGTTCTAGAAGATGGTGTTATCACGCAAATAGGCACTCATGATGAACTAATTAAGGAAGAGGGCTTGTATAACTTGCTTCAGGGCAGTCCTGTCGTTGAAGAGGTAAAGCAAGAGGTTGTTAAAGAAGATACCTTCATTCCAACTAAAATTCCTGACGAAATTAGCTATTGGGACAAGTATGGCTTTGTCAATCTAGCCTTGCTGCCAGTGAGCTTTATCTACTGGATAGGCAGCTCACTTAAAAATCTGTTTCGCAAACCTAAAAGATCAAACTCAAATGAAATACCTGTGGTTGTAGTTGGCAATCTGACTGTTGGAGGCAATGGCAAAACTCCCCTAGTCAACCAAATAGCATCGGATCTTTTAAATCTTGGTTATCACCCAGGAATAATATTACGTGGCTATGGTGGCAAGTTTGTAGGCACTAAACTAGTGAATGATTTAACCACAGCAAAAGAAGTTGGTGATGAAGCTTTATTCCACTTCAATCGTGGCTTCACTGTCGTTGTCGACAGAGATAGAGCCAGAGCTTTGTCTTTCTTGGAAAGAAATACTGAGTGTGACATAGTTGTTTCCGACGATGGACTCCAGCACAGCAATTTAAGAAGGGATTTTGAAATTGTGGTCGAAGACTCCAAGAGGAATTTTGGAAACAGACTTTTCCTACCTTCTGGCCCTCTGAGAGACAATCTTGCAAAACTAAAAAACGTCGACCTTTTCATGCATAGCGGCAGAGCCATTGCTAGCTCAAACTTTTTTGAACTTGAACCAGATTCATGGGTTCATTTAGCAAGTGGCAAGGAACTGCCGATAGAAGAATACCCATTTGGCAAAGTGGCAAATGTTGTTTGTGGGATAGCAAACCCTGCCAGATTTTTTGAAACTCTAAATGGATTAAAAATTAATTTTGAGCATAGGGCTTTCAAAGACCATCATTACTTTTCAAAAAAAGATTTAGATTTTGACTACACCAGACCAATTGTTATGACAGAAAAAGATGCTATGAGAGTCAAAGATAAGATTGATTCTGACGGCATTTGGTACCTAAAAATGAAGGTAAAAATGAACATCAATCTATCAAAACTCATTGTTGAAAAATTAAATGGCTAGGAGCTTTTCTATTGTTATTCCTGCAAGGCTGGCGTCTACAAGGTTGCCAGAAAAGTTGTTAAAAGTGGTTAAAGGTAAACCTTTGATTCAATGGACTTGGGAAAATGCTTTAAAAACCAAAGCTGCAAATGTAACCGTAGTTACCGATTCAAAAGAAATTTTTACTGCGATCCATAGCAAAGGTGGCCAGAGCTTTATGACTGCAGAACATCATGAAACCGGCACCGATAGAATTAATGAATACATTACCGAAGCAAACCTTTCAGATGATGAGCTTATTATAAACTTGCAGGGCGATGAGCCCTTACTAAGCCCAGATCTGGTAAACGATTTGGCAGATTTTATGATCGATAATAACTTTAATTTCTCAACCCTTTGCAAACCATTTGAGAGCGATGAAGAGCTTAAAGATATAAACAAGGTCAAAGTACAGTTATCTGAAGATCAGAAGGCAGTAGCATTCTCCAGAGAGCCGCTAGGAAACCTATCAGTCAAACAAAACTTTCATCACATTGGGGTATATGGATATTCTGCTGGTATGCTCACATATTTTGCCGGGCTTGAGCAAACAAAAAACGAAAAAAGAGAGAAACTTGAGCAATTAAGGGCTCTTGATAACAACCTTGATATACATGTTTTAAAAATCGACGAATGTCGCTCATTTGGCATTGATACCCTAGAGGATCTAAATAAGTTTGAGGGATTGTTGACAAATGAAAACTGAGGCTAAAGATCTTACCCTAAACAACTCCTTAAAACTGCGTTCGAAGGCACTGAATTACTACGAATTCAATTCCAATGAACAACTTAATAGCTTCTTTAAAAATTCACTTGATTATGAAGATTTATCAATTGTGGGTGAGGGGACCAATTCAATTTTCCCAAGTGTTTTTCATGGCACAGTCTTACGATCAACCAATGAGAGCATAACAGAAGCTCTAAACAGCGATTCCACCATTAAGGTTGGTGCTGGGTGTAATTGGGATCACTTAGTTGATGAATGTGTGAATAACAAATTGTTTGGTCTTGAGAACCTAGCAGGCATACCTGGATCAGTTGGGGCTGCCCCCATACAAAACATTGGTGCCTATGGTAAGGAATTATCTCAGTTTTTAACTGAGGTTGAGGTTTACGATCTAAAAGAAAAGATTTTTAAAACTCTAAGCAATGAGGAATGTAAGTTTGGTTATAGAACGAGCATATTTCAATTGCATAAGGAGTTTTTAATAACGTCGGTAACAATCAAGCTGGAAAAGGTTTTTCAGCCTTATATGGCCTATAAGGACCTAGAAAATAAAAAAATCGATTCATCCAAAGAAATGGTTGAGCTGATTCGAACAATCAGAGATGACAAGCTGCCCGACAGGGAATCTTTCCCTAACGTTGGTAGTTTCTTTAAAAATCCTGTACTTAGCCAGAATGAGTATGACTCAAATGAAAAATTGCATAAACTTACCAACGTCTGGAGGGAAGGGGTTAGCATTAAGCTTTCAGCAGCAGAATTAATTGAATTAGCTGGCCTTAAGGGCATAAAAATTAACAATGTTGGCGTCTCCTTAAAGCACGCCCTAGTTCTTACATGCACTGGCATTGCCACCCAAAAAGACTTGGTTTTCATGACAAACTTAATTAGAGAAAGAGTAAAAAATGATTTCGATCTTGATATAAAAGCAGAACCAAATTTTCTATGAGCTTTACTTTATTTTTGTCTTTGGCATTTGCTCATCTGGTGGCAGTGATTTCTCCAGGACCAGACTTTTTCTATATTGTTAAAAGTGCATTCCAAAGGGGTTTCATTAATAGTTTTTTTTCAGCAATTGGGATTGGATTTGGTGTATTTTTGCAGTGCCTGTTTAGCATTTTGGGGCTATCAGTTCTGTACAGCATCATTCCAAATCTTTACTTAATAATCGGGTCCCTCGGTGCATGCTACCTCGTATATATAGGGGTTATGGGTCTTATCAGCAAAAGCACTGCTATTTCCAATGAAAACCCAACCAATCGAACGCCTGTTTCAGCCTTGAAAAGCTTCTTTGGAGGTGTAACTGTTAACGTCTTGAATGTAAAGGCCTTTGTTTTTTTTGCTGCTTTGTTTGGCGGTGTGATTGATGGATTGACGCTCAATGAAGAGCTGTCCATATCTTTATACTTTTTTATTGCTACTGCGCTTTGGTTTATATTTTTATCCTTCACCCTTGCCAAAGGGATCAAAACGCTTATCAATGTCGAGACACAAAACAAAATAATAAAAATATCCTCGGTATCCTTAATAATCGTAGGCATTGGGTTAGGAGCCTATATATGGACTTAAAAGCCATTGAAAAATCATTATTGCAACTCGATGAATATCCTTTAGAACAATGGAATCCTAAGCTCTGTGAGGGCGTGAGGTTTGATATAGATAAGGATGCTAACTGGTTTTACAACGGTTCAAAAATTGAAAGACTCAATATGATCAAACTTTTTTCAAAGCTCGTTAAAATGGAGGGTGAAAGTTATTTTATCGTCACACCAAGCGAAAAAATTCCAGTCTATGTTGTTAATGAGGTTTTCTCCATTATTGATTTCAGAAAAGAGAATGATGATTACTTTTTTAAAACCAACACCAATGAATGGGTAAAATTAAGTCAGGCAAATTACCTCTCGACAGACAGTGTTAACGAGCAACCTTATCCAAAAATTAAATTAAAAGAAAATGTCTTTGGCTTGCTAACCAGAAGCTTATTTTACAATTTAATTGAACATGCCAATAACGATAAAGACCGTCTATATATCATGTCGGATGGCAAGAAATTCTATTTTTAGAAAACGATTTCAGCGACAACAGGAAAGTGATCGGATACACCACGTTTTCTTTTTTGATCAAATCTTATTTGAAAACCCTCTTTATCCGTCTGAAGAGGGTGCTTAACCACCTTTATGCTTTCGGGAACAAATTCTGCACCTGAGTTACGGAGCACCATAATGCTATCAAGGTAAGACCAGGTTCTATTTCTGAAGTAAAAGGTTGATCCAAGACAATCTGCACAGCCTTCCACATGGGATATCTTCCATATTGGCGAGGCGTAATCACGGTAAATATTCTCGACTTTGTCTTCAGTGGAGTTAACATTAAAATCTCCCACTGCCACCGCAGGTACAGTGGTTTTTGATGCAATTTTATTTAAACTTTCAAATGCGTCCTTGCGCATTGAGCTGGCGTGATGCCCCGCAGGAAAGTGCACAACAAAGACTTTAAAATCTTTGCCCCTAACATCCAAAGTGACCTCATAAACTCCACGTGTATCTCTTTGCGCTTGTGTGGTGACACCTGCAAACTCTATTCGATGCAGAATTGACTCTTTAATGGGAAATTTTGAAATGACACCTAGATCTATACCTCTCTCGTCTTGCCCCTCAATTAAATCGTAAGCTACATAACCGTTTTGCTTTACCCGATTGTAAAGACGCTCAAGCATGCCAATGTTTTCAACTTCCTGGAGCCCAATGATATCAACGTCTTCTGATAAAATAACCGTCGATAGATTTTGTAATTTAATGTCAATGACTTTGTCATTCCAATCTAGATACAAACAACTATCGCGCCAACTCTTAACCTCGATTAAATTACAACCTTCTAGGTGTTTTGCAGTCTGTTTGTCTTTAAGTGCTATATAAGTTTCATCAACTCTGTTGGGGTCGTCCTTGTTATCAAAAAGATTCTCGACATTAAAAGTCATGACAGAAACTTTTTCGGCATTTAGGGCAAAGGTTAAGAAAAAGATTAAGACAAATCTCACTTGATTTTTATAGTAGAAACTTTATCCGCATATGCAGCATTGCCTCTATTTATTTCCAAACTAACAATGGCGTTAATGGCTAAAGAAATAAAAAAAACTAATAAAATCTTCATAAATTAATTCCTTCTGCCAATAATAATTTCTTTTTCTTTGAAACACCACCACGCATAGAGAATCCGCCTATTTTATTATTGCTAGCGATCACTCGATGACAAGGCACATCAATAGGGAAGGGGTTCTTACCGCAAGCATTAGCAACAGCACGATACGCTTTTGGTTTGCCAATCTTTTGTGCCAATTCTTTGTACGACATCACAGAGCCTCTAGGAATTTTACGCATCTCATGCCAAACCTTTTTTTGAAATAAGGTAGCGGGGTAGTTATCTATTTTCTGCGATAAATTCATCGACCTTTTCTTCCATAATGCTTAGAGGAATTGATCCAAAGCTAAGAATGAAATCGTGATAATCTCGAATGTCAAAATTGTCCCCCAGTTCTGCCTTGGCTTTATCTCTTAGCTCCATGATTTTCAGCTGACCAATCTTATAAGCCAGAGCTTGTCCTGGCCATGCAATATACCTATCAACTTCGTTTTCAATGTCTTGCTGAGTTTTCGCTGTATTCTCCAAGAATAGGTTTATTGCATCGTCCCTAGTCCAATCTTTGTAGTGCATTCCTGTGTCAACAACCAATCTGATGGCGCGCCACATATCGTAAGTTAGCTGACCAATCTTGTCATAGGGGTCTTCGTACAAACCCATACTTTCTCCCAACTGCTCACTGTAGAGCCCCCAGCCTTCAACAAAAGCTGTAAAACTCAAGTAGTTTCTAAAATTCGGAACATTTTCAAGCTCTTGGGCAAGGGATATTTGATGATGATGGCCTGGTACTGCTTCGTGTACTGTCAAAACGGGGATCTCATATTTAGGTCTTGTTTCTGGCTTGTATAGGTTTGCATAAAAATACCCAGGACGACCTGCACTTGGGGCATTGTAGTAAGCAGTGGTAGTGAAGGGTGCTGATTCCATTGGGATAGGAATGACGCCATAAGGCGCTCTAGGTAGCTTATTGAAGAGTGTTGGCATGTATGCATCAATCTTCTTTGACATGGCTCTGTAGGCATCAAGGAGCTCTTCGCCTGTCTCATAATAAAATTGTGGATCTGTTCGTAGAAATTCTAAAAATGAGCGGAAATCGCCTTCCCAAGCCACTGAATTCATGACGTCTTCCATTTCAGACCGTATACGAGCAACCTCCTGCAAGCCAATTTCATGTATTTCGTCTGGTGTTAGATTTGTTGTTGTATGGTATCTAGCGAGATATTCGTACCATTCTCTGCCATTGGGTACCTCTTTGATGCCAATGCCTGCTCTAGACTGAGGCAGATATTCTTCACGTAAGAAAGTTGCTAATTCTTGATAGGCAGGGTTTAGTTCCTCCAAAATGTATGTTTTGACGTCTGAAATTAGCTCCTGAGCATCATCTTTGCCCAAAATCTCATCACTACCAAGAAATACTCGTAAATAGGGATGAGAATCAATTTCAGCGCCCAGCAAAGATTCAATTTGCGATACAACACCTTCAGTTACCAAACGTGGCTGAGTGTAGCCTTTTGATAAACCTTCTCTGTTGTTAATCAGCGAATTTTTGACGTTCTGGGTGTAACCTTTAACCCGCTTAAACCAATTCAAATAATCAGATTTTGTTGTGAAATTAAGTCGATTGCCATAATCATAGTAATCTTGCACGCCGCCTCTTTGATTGAGCCTCATGTAGAAAGATGGATACTTTCTGCCTTCTAGACTAACCTCGTAATCTAACTTTAAAAGACGGTAATTTAACTGGTTCTCTTCTGATAAATTATCTGAGTTGATGGAATCCAATACTTTAAGCACATACTCTTCGTAGTCCCTGTTGTCGTAGAAATCAGCCACCGAATTACTCGAGACTTTATCGTCGTAACGTTTGTCGCCTAGCAAGCTTGCAAAATATGGATTCTTTTCTAGAGTTGTTTCCCAATTTTCATCGAGAAACTCTTCAAACTTTATCTCGTCGGCATTCTTTTTTTCAGTATTGAGGTAACTGTAAGCAAAGTTTGATGCAATCCCAACGATTGCCGCAATAAGGATAACGCTGATAAACTGTCCAAATTTCATAGTTAAAGATTACTACATATTTGGATAATTTGGGCCACCTCCGCCTTCGGGGGATACCCACTTAATATTCTGGGATGGTTCCTTAATGTCGCAGGTCTTACAATGAATGCAATTTTGGGAATTAATTTGAAATCTTTTGACCCCATTCTCCTCTACTATCTCATATACACCTGCAGGACAATACCTCTGCGCAGGCTCATCATAGAGCTCTAGGTTCTTTTCTATTGGTAAATTAGCATCTTTTAATACTAAATGGCACGGCTGATCTTCCTCGTGATAAGTGTTGGATAAAAAGACTGAGCTTAACTTATCAAAAGTAATCTCATTGTCGTATTTTGGATAATCAATTTTTTTAGTCTCCTTTGCTGGCAGTAAACACTCATGATCTGGAGTAGGATGGTTCAGAGTAATCGGCATTTTGCCTCTAAAAATAAGTTGGTCTAATACGTTCATAGCGGCGCCAATTAAGCCGCCAAATTTATGAAAAAATGGCCCAAAGTTTCTTGATTTGTAGAGCTCCTCATAAAGCCAAGACTTTTTGATTTTCTCATCTAAAGATTTTGTTTCTCCCTTGATATTTGCCAGTATTACTTCTGCTGCATCCATACCTGACTTCATAGCGGTATGGGTTCCTTTAATCTTAGAAAAATTAAGAGTTCCAGCGTTATCTCCAACCAGATAACCGCCCGGAAAATCCATGCTAGGCAAGCTTTGAAGGCCCCCTTTGATCAGCGCTCGAGCTCCATAGCTTAACCTCTTACCGCCTTTGAGGTATTTTTTTATACTAGAGTGCGACTTCCATTTTTGAAATTCATCGTATGGACTTAGGTGAGGGTTCTTGTAGTCCAGTGGAATCACTATTCCCAAAAGAACTTGATTGTTTTCAGCATGGTACATATAAGAGCCACCAGGGGTGTCGTTTGGCAGTGGCCAACCATTGGTATGAACAACAAGTCCCTCTTCGTGCATTGATGGGTCAATCTCCCAAATTTCCTTGAAACCTATGCCATAGTGCTGAGGGTCTTTTCCTTGGCTAAGATCAAACTTTTGTATCAATTCCTTGCCAAGGTGTCCGCGACATCCTTCAGCAAATACTGTGGCCAGATTACCTCTAATTTCCATACCTGGTTGAAATGAATCTTTGTGAGAGCCATCTTCTGCAACCCCCATATCCCCAGTTAAAACTCCAATAACTCTATCGTTTTCATACAGTATCTTTGAAGCAGGAAAGCCTGGAAAAACATCAACTCCAAGTGACTCAGCTTGTTCAGCCAACCACCTGCAGAGATTTGCCAAACTGATAATGTAATTGCCGTGGTTCTGCATTGTTGGCATCAAGAAGGAGGGAATATCAACCGAAAGATTGTCGTTAATAAGAAACTTCAGACGATCTTTTTTAACAGGTACGTTTAACGGTGCTCCTTTCTCTTTCCAGTTCGGTATCAGTTCATCGAGTGCAGTAGTTTGAAAGACATTGCCAGACAATATGTGGCCACCAATTTCAGCACTCTTCTCTAGAAGGCAAATATTTTTATCTAAGTTATTTTCTTTAAAAAGTTGTGCAAGCTTAATTGCAGTTGAAAGACCGGATGGACCACCACCCACTATCACTACATCGTAATCCATTGATTCTCTTTCCATATTATTGACCCAAACTATTTAATTTTTCTTCAATTACTATATATTGATATCCATAATTTAAACAATGAAAATCCTAGTACCAATCAAACGAGTTAATGATTATAACGTCAAAGTAAGGCCTAACCAAAGCAATACAGATGTTGATCTTTCCAATGTGAAAATGGCGGTAAATCCGTTTTGCGAAATTGCTATCGAAGAAGCTATAAGAATCAAAGAATCAGGCAATGCCGAAGAAGTGGTAGTGGTAACTGTTGGTGATGAGAAACATCAAGAGCAATTAAGAACAGCCTTAGCGCTTGGTGCTGACAGAGCCATTCACGTCAAAACTGAAAATCCTCTTCAGCCCTTAGACATAGCAAAAGTCCTTGTTAAGGTTTTTGAAAAAGAATCACCTGAATTGGTCCTGATGGGTAAGCAAGGTATTGATGGTGACCACAATCAAACTGGGCAAATGCTTGCAGCAATGCTTGGATTGCCACAAGCCACATTCGCATCTAAGGTAGAACTTCAAGCTGGTAGCGTTGAAGTAACTAGAGAAATTGACGGTGGCTTGGAAACACTAAAGGCCGAACTTCCTGCCATAGTGACAACCGATTTGAGGCTAAACGAGCCAAGGTACGCTTCGCTTCCAAATATAATGAAAGCAAAAAGAAAGCCCATCGATGAACTAGATTTAGACGCACTAGGAGTATCGCCGAAAAATAGAGTCGAGCTAGTTGCGGTAGAGTCACCTGCGGAGAGACAGGAAGGCATTAAAGTAGAGTCTGTTGACGAGCTGGTTGATAAACTTAAAAACGAGGCAAAGGTAATAGAATGAAAACATTAGTACTAGTAGAACATGATAATGCTGAGGTAGCAGCTGCTACTTTAAGTACTGTAAAAGCAGCGTCTTTGTTAGGTCAAGACATTGATCTTCTTGTTGCAGCTAGCTCTCAGGTTATCGCGCAAAAAGCTTCGCAAATTGATGGTGTCTCAAAAGTATTATCTTTTGTGGACGGTCGTTTTGACAATGAAATTGCCGAGGATGTGGCAGAGTGTGTTGTGCAGGTTGCTAACGACTATAATTTCTTTCTTGCCAGCTCAAGCACTACCGGGAAAAACAGCCTCCCAAGATTCGCAGCGCTGCTGGATATTCAACAAATTTCCGAAGTCATTGAAATAATTGATAACGCAACATTTAAAAAACCAATTTATGCTGGAGCTTGTATTGCAACAGTTAAAACCAATCAAGAAAAAAATGTTCTTTCGATAAGAACCACAGCATTTGATAAGGCATCAGCAGAATCAGGCAATGCTCAAGTCATTGAGATGTCTGTGACCGATACTTCTTCAAAAAAGTCTGCCTTTATAAAAAACGAACTTACAGTATCTGATAGACCAGAATTAACATCTGCTGACATCGTTATATCAGGTGGTAGAGGGATGCAAGATGCTGACAACTTTAAACTTCTTGATGGTATTGCCAATAAGCTCAATGCTGCTGTTGGGGCTTCTAGAGCGGCAGTGGATTCAGGGTTTGCTCCCAATGATTATCAGGTTGGGCAAACAGGAAAATCCGTGGCACCAAACCTTTACATTGCCGTTGGTATTTCTGGCGCCATTCAGCACTTGGCTGGCATGAAAGATTCAAAAACCATTGTCGCCATCAATAAAGACGAAGAGGCACCCATTTTCAAAGTTGCGGATTACGGTCTGGTAGGTGATCTTTTTGAAGTGCTGCCGGAGCTTGAGTCCAAACTTTAAATTAGAAAATTTACTATCAATAACACCACGGATAGGAACACGGTCAAAACAATAACCAAAAAGAAAAGCACTGTCTTGAAAGGCGCTTTTTTTAGCATTTCCTCCAGGATCTCTTTCTGACCAACACCTAAAAGTAATGACAGCAAATTCTTTAATATTTTCATTTTAGGCTTATATTACTATCATGATTAATGTTACTCCAAGTGCTCAGGAATATCTTGCTGGTCTAGTTGCCAAAAAAGACTTTGAATGCAACATTAGGATTTTTGTCTCAGATCCTGGAACACCAAGAGCAGAGACCTGTCTGGCTTTTTGCAAAACAGAAGAATCAAAAGATTCAGATCACGAAATTAAATACGAGAAGTTCTCTTTGTTTATTGAGGAGCTAAGCATGCCTTACCTTGATGATGCAGAAGTGAATTACGACAAAGACAATTTCGGCGGCCAATTAACAATTAAAGCTCCAAGCTCAAGAGTTCCGAGAGTAGGGGAGGATGCTTCTCTTGAAGATAAAGTTAACTATGTCTTATACAGTGAAATTAATCCGCAATTAGCGTCGCATGGGGGCAATGTTCATCTTCAGGAGATCACGCGAGACAACTATGTTGTTCTGCAATTTGGTGGCGGCTGTCAAGGCTGTGGAATGGTCGACGTAACCTTGAAAGAAGGGATTGAAAAAACTCTTTTAGAACAAGTGCCTGAAATAAAAGGTGTGCGCGATATTACCGATCATGCAGACAATGAGAACGCCTACTACAAGTAGTTAATCTTCTTCTTTCGGATACTTATAAACTCCTACCAGAAGTCCTACTTTAGGGTGATCAAAGTAATGAAATTCATCAAGCTTTATCCTTCTTTGCTCGTCCAAAAGATATAGTGTCTTCTTCTCATCACTATTTTCAGATTCCTTAGCATCTTTTGATCTATCAAAATTCTCCCCTAACAATTCTCTAATTCTATATTCTGATTTATTGATTAAACTAACTGAGCTCAATGCATCTGGCCCCATTGCGCATTTAGCATGAACTCGAGGATAACGGGACTGGAATACTTTAACGATGCATTGATTGTCCTCTGTTGAAACCAAAATATAGGGCATCTCTTGCTCTGAGCCCAAAGGCTGATACCAAGCTCTATGATTGTTTAACTTTAGTCCATCCACTTGGGATATTCTGCGCATTGTCCCGTTCAATTCGTGCTCAGAGCGCTCCAAAACTCTGAAGAAACTTGGATTGATAATTTGTTTCTCTTCCTCTTCATTGTTTGTGGTTTGAAGAAATTCGGGAATTGTCTCAAGAAAATTAAAATCAAATGTTATGTTGCTCTCTAGCTCTAAAGTTTCGAAATTAAATTCTGGCTCCTGGTACTCCTCTAACACCAAAGCCTCTTTGACAAGCTGATAATTGTTAACCGCATCGAAGCGTTCATCAGAGGTAATTTCATCCCAAACTATCGTGGCAACTTCTACCTTAATGACGCTCTGTTCTTCGCAAAATAAGATTGAAGAAATCATTGAAAGTAAGGCTATTTTCTTGAAAAAAGGGCTCATAAAGTTTTAAATACAAACTGTGAATTAATATATCATTTTTTAATTTACGAAATCTAATAAATTATGGGAATGGAAGCGGGTAAAAAATGGATCTAAATTTTTCAAAGGAAGACCAAGATTTTCAATCGGAAGTAAGGGAATTTCTCGATAAGGAATATCCAAAGCATATCAAAGCAAAAATGGATAATGGCGATGATCTCACTAGAGATGAGATTGTAGAATGGCATAAGGTTGTGGCTAAGAAAGGCTGGATGGGTCATTCATGGCCGGTTGAATACGGTGGCACAGGTTGGGATGCAACCAAAAGATATATATATTTGAGAGAGCTTGCACTTGAAGGTTGCCCTATGTTTATCCCATTTGGGCTACAAATGGTTGCCCCTGTCATTTACACTTTTGGCTCTCAAGAGCAAAAAGATAAATTTCTTCCAAGGATTTTAAATTTTGATGACTGGTGGTGTCAGGGTTATTCAGAACCAGGTTCTGGCTCAGATTTGGCTTCACTAAAGACCAAGGCTGTAAGAGATGGGGACCACTACGTAATTAATGGACAAAAAACCTGGACAACTCTTGGCCAACACGCCGATTGGATTTTCGTGCTTGTTAGAACCTCCGATACAGGAAAAAAACAAGAGGGCATTACTTTTATTCTTGTAGACATGAAAACTCCGGGAGTGGAAGTAAAGCCAATCATTACCATTGATGGTGATCATGAAGTCAACGAAGTATGGTTTGATAATGTGCGTGTTCCTGCTGAAAATGTTGTTGGCGAGGTAGGACAAGGCTGGACCTATGCTAAATTCTTACTTTTCCATGAAAGAAGTTCAATTGCAGGAGCTCCGCAAATGAGGCGTGCTATAAATTCGCTTACCAAAAGGGCAGAGAAAATATTTCATGATGAAAAACCATTAGCTGAAGATCCATTGTTTAAATCAAAAGTGGCGCAATTCCATCTTGACCTTGATGCACTTGAGATGACAGAGTTGAGAGGTTTAGCTGCCGAGAGAGAAGGTAAGGGTCCTGGACCTGAATCTTCATTGCTAAAAATTAAGGGTACAGAACTACAGCAAAGACTCACAACCTTAGCCTTGGAGGCTACTGGTCACGAGGCGTTACCATATGGCGGGCCATATGGTTTTGAAAACCAAGAGGTTATGGCTCCAAAAGCCGCTCAGTCTGTAGCTTCAAAGTATCTTAATTTTAGAAAAGTTACCATCTATGGTGGCACAAATGAGATACAGAAAAATATTATAGCCAAAGCAGTTCTAGGGCTTTAGGGGGAAGGATGAATTTAAATTATACAGAAGAACAAGAGCTTCTAAGAGATAGTATCTCTAAGTTTTGCAGCTCAGACTACGACTTCGAAACGCGAATGAAAGCCGTTAATTCAGAGCTTGGTCAGGACAAAGAGCTTTGGAAAATGTTTGCTGAACTTGGCTGGCTTGCCGTTCCTTTTGCAGAGGAATTTGGTGGCTTTGGTGGTGATGAGGTTGATCTAAGTGTTGTATTCGAGGAATTTGGTAAAGCATTAGTTGTAGAGCCATATTTGGCCAATATTGTCCTTGGAGGCGGAGTTTTAAGACGTGCTGACTTTGCAGAAAGTGCAAGCTATATAGAAAAACTAGTATCAGGCGAAGTGCAAATATCTCTAGCCAACTACGAATCTCAAAAAGGGTATGTTTTAGGTAATATTGATACCGAACTAAACGCTGAAGGCTTACTTAATGGTAGCAAGTCTACAGTCTTAAACGCACCTAATGCAGACCACTTTATAGTATTCGCTAAAAAAGGTTCTGGTTATAGCTTTGCTTTAGTTGATAAAAATGCAGAAGGCTTAACTTTAAGTGGTTACAAAACTTACGATGGTTTTACATCTGGAGATCTGGTTTTTTCTAACTGCAAACCAGTAGCAGTATTTGAAGAAAATAATGCGTTAGAAGTTCTGGAAGAAGTTATTAGAGAGGCTATTGTTTGTATTTGTTCAGAAGCTATTGGAGCAATGGAAAAATCATACTTCCTCACTGTTGAATACACAAAACAAAGAGAGCAATTTGGAAGTTCGCTATCAAAATTTCAGGTGCTGCAACACCGTATGGTCGATATGTTTATGGAAACAGAATACGCCAAATCCTTCTTGTTGAAAGTCTTAGCTACAGAAGACAAAGACGAGAAAGCTAAGCTCACTTATGGTTTAAAGAACCAGGTTGCAAGAGCAGGTAAATTGGTCGGTGAAGAGGCTGTGCAATTACACGGCGGCATGGGCGTAACTCAGGAAATGTCAATTGGACACTACTTAAAACGATTAGTCTCAATTGCCAATGTTTTTGGTAGCGCAGACTTCTATTTAAAAAAATATTCAGAAAGCTAAATTGGTAAAGAGATTTAACCCAGATAAACGTCGACGTCCAAAGGTAGACGATTATTTTGGTGACTGGAAGTGGCGGGAAGCTCTTGCTGAATCCATGGTACCAATCATTGGTAAGCTTTACAGAAATGGCGTTAAAATCCTTATGTACGGCAGACCTCTTGTTAACTCATCAGCCATTGAAATCATGCAATTGCATAGGTTTGTGCGTGAGATTGAAGGCAATGAGCTTAGTGAAGTTGAAACCTTCCCAGTGCTTGAATGCATCTCTAAATTGAAGCTTATGCCTTGTGAAATTGACTTGGGTGAGCTGGTATCTTACTTGCTAGAAAACGATCAACTTGACCCAATCAAATACACCGAAAAACACCTTGAAGAAAACATTAGAACCAAGCGAGCATACCCCCTAAGACCTAAGGACGTTGTCCTTTTTGGTTTCGGTCGCATAGGTAGGCTGTTAACAAGGATTTTAATATCCGATACTGGCCCTGGTGCAGTGTGGCGATTACGCGGCATAGTGGTCCGAGGCGCAAAGAATACCGATGATTTAATTAAGCGTGCTAGCTTATTAAGACACGACTCTGTGCACGGTGAATTCCCTGGTACCATTAGAGTTAATAAGATCAATAACTCACTTATCATTAATGGTAATGAGGTATTCTTTATTGAAAGCCGTGCGCCAAATAAAATTGATTACAAATCTTTAGGCATTAAACGTGCAACTTTAATTGATAACACCGGGGTCTGGAGAGATGAAGAGGGCTTAAGCCAACACCTAAAGAATCCTTCAATTGAAAAAGTTATTCTGACAGCTCCTGGTAAAGCAAAGGTCAAGAATATCGTCTATGGAGTAAATGAGGATAAAGTTAAAGACACTGATAAGTTGATTGCCGCAGCATCCTGCACGACCAACGCCATAGTGCCGGTGCTTAAGCTTGTTGATGAAAAATACAAGATCCAAAATGGTCACATTGAAACAGTTCATGCATATACCAATGACCAGAACCTTATAGATAATTACCATCCTTCCGATAGGAGAGGAAGAAGCGCGGCCTTAAATCTAGTTATAACTGATACTGGTGCTGCCAAAGCGGTCTCAGAAATTTTACCTGAGATGAAAGGAAAACTAACCGCCAATGCCATCAGAGTGCCTACACCAAATGTCAGTCTGGCCATTATGAATTTAACCTTAAAAAAAGGTGTTGGAGTTGACGAGCTAAACGAAACGTTTAGAAAGGCAGCATTTAGATCAAATTTGAGACAAACACTTGACTATTCCAATTCCATTGATGCCGTTTCGTCCGATTTTTATTCCAATGAATTTGCTGTGATTTATGACTCCCAAGCAACAATCAGCAATTTTAATAATGTAACTATTTACTGTTGGTACGATAACGAGTATGGTTACTCCAGACAAGTTGTAAGGCTCTTGAAAAAAGTCCTTGGTGTTAATTTAACTAGATACCCAAAACAACAATAAATGAAAAAAATTAAAGTCAAAGGGGGCCTGAATATTCCTCTGCATGGCTCTGTAGACAATTTAAGCAATTTAGAAGAAATAAGACCAAAGTTTAACGCTGTATTGTCAGAGGACTATTTTGGTTTAAAGCCAAAAATACTTGTTAAAGAAGGAGACGTGGTTGACCAAGCTTCACCACTTTTTGAAGACAAAACTAATCCTGGATTCAACGTTAGATCTCCGGTATCTGGAACGATTCATTCAATAAATCGTGGGGGGAAAAGAGCTTTAATTTCCATTATTATCGAAGCTGCGCAAAATGAAGAGCAAAAATCCTGTGAAATAAACACAAATATCTCTCAAACACTAGAAATGTCTGGGTTATGGGATAGCTTTCGGGAAAGACCATTTAACCGTGTTCCAGAGCTAAATTCATTGGCGGACAACATCTTTATTAATTGCTGTAAGCAAGACTCTTTGGTCCTAGACCCATCATTACTTATTGCCGAGGAAAATGATTACTTTATTGAAGGGCTAAAACGCGTAACAGAGCTCGCCAAAACCATTTGCTATGTGGTTTCGAATGAAGAATTAAACCTTGTCCAAGAAGGGTGTGAGTTCTTAACCATTGAGGGAGGCAACCAAACAGGCAATACTTCGACACATATACAAGCACTAAAACCAATAAGAAAAAGTGAAAAAACTTGGAGCATTGACTGGCAAGACGTCATTCGCATTGGAAAGGTCTTTATCAATAAAAAACTCTGCTCGGAAAAATACATTAGCATCACAGGACCCAATTGTAGTGAGCCTAAAATAGTTCTGACCACTCCTGGTGCCAGCATGGAGGAGGTGACTGCAGGTGTTGCTAATGGTCTTGTTAGAAGAATATCAGGCAGTGCAATCTACGGTTCTCACGGCGACAGCTATACGGATTTCTTAACAAGGTACTCCAATCAAATAACCCTTATTTCCGATGAACCAAAAGCCACCTTCTTTAATTGGCTTAAGCCTGGAAGAAAAGATCACTCCAATTCGAATGTCTTTTTATCGAGCATCTTTAAGCCCAAAGCATACAACTTTGACACCAACACCAACGGAGGTTACAGAGCCATAGTGCCAATTGGAGTGTTTGATGAAATTAACCCTTTTGATATTGATCCTACTTTGTTTTTAAAATCACTGGCCATTGGTGACCTAGTTGCTTTGCGAGAGTTGGGAATTTTTGATTTAGCAAGCGAAGATATGGCGATTTTTTCTTATGTTTGCCCTAGTAAATACGACTATGTGGCCCTATTTAATTCCTGTATGGAAGAGATTTGGAAAGAGGAGTCCTCATGAAGTTTTTAGAGAATCTTTTTGACAAAAACAGACCACCAAAAGATAGGTGGTATTTCTACTTATACGAAGTGGTGCAAAATTTCTTTTTCTCAGCAAAAGTAGCTACAACAGGAAAAACCCACATTAGAGACAAACTGGACGTACAAAGAGTCATGGTAGTTGTCTGGCTGGCAACCTTTCCTGCGATGTTTTGGGGCATGTATAACATGGGTTACTTCGGGCTTGATTACATGACCAAGGGTGGTTTTACGTCCACTGGAGACTGGCACAACTGGCTGATTCAGCTTGCAGGGACCGATGTCAACAATCACTTTCATAGATTCTGGTTTGGATTGGTTTATTTTGTGCCAATTTACGTTACTGTCTTTGTGGTTGGAATAGCTTGTGAAGCGATTTTTGCCACCATAAGAAGACATGAAATTAATGAAGGTGCGTTTGTTTCAACCGTATTGTTTTCACTCAGCTGTCCGCCGGATATTCCGTTGTGGCAAGCAGCGACAGGTATCGCATTCGGTATAGTCGTAGGTAAAGAGTTTTTTGGTGGAACTGGGAAAAATTTCTTAAACCCAGCGCTAACCGGAAGAGCATTTATTTATTTTGCTTACCCCACTGAATTATCAGGGGACATGGTATGGGTAGCATCACTAGCAGACAATGGTGCTATAGATGGCTATTCTGGTGCTACTGCCCTAGGCATTGGTGCTCTTGAGGGTCTAGCTGGTATGCAAGCTAACTTTACTTGGGGTGAAACGTTTTTTGGACAGATACCAGGCTCGATCGGTGAGACTTCAACTTTCTTAATACTGCTAGCTGGTGCATACATGGTCTACGCTAAGATTGCATCCTGGCGCATTATTTTTGCCACCCTCATTGGTATGT
>JADHNL010000008.1 GCA_016779525.1 SAR86 cluster bacterium
GGTCGTTTATCAAAATAGGCTGAATCGTACTCATCTGCCTCAATAACAAAATGTTCACCAGAGCTTATGCGCCACGAATTTAGTTTCCCGTTGGGCACGCCGGCAATCAAATAACTTGGGTCCAAGCCTGCATTCTCTAAAGCGTGAGCAATTAATGTGGTCACTGAAGTTTTCCCGTGGGTACCACTAACTGCAATAACTTTTTTATTGGCTAATACATTTTGAAAAAGCCAATCTGGTGATGATTGAATACTTTTTCCTCTATTTAGAATCTCCTGCATTAGTTCATTATTCTTGGAGATAACATTCCCAACAATGTATATGTCTGCTTCGGAGAAATTTGACTTTACAAAGCCCTCCTTAAATTTAACTTCGGCATTTTTTAGCTTCTCTGACATTGGAGGGTAAACTTTGTCATCTACGCCTATGACATCATGACCAAGTTCCTTTGCCATTAATGCAATATTGCCCATCAATGTCCCAGAAATTCCAAGAAAAAAAACCTTCATACTTTTAGTAATTTTAATTGGAGTATATGATATCTGTCATGAAAAATGCATTTTACGCACAATCTGGAGGAGTTACATCTGTAATAAATTCTTCAGCGTATGGAGTTATCTCAGAGTTACAAGCTAGAGATAATTCAATCAATATTTTTGCTTCCCAAAATGGGATAGTTGGGCTTTTAGAAGATAAATTGTATGACTTAGGCAAAACAAAAAAATCCATAGAACTTCTCAAAGACTCTCCTGCTGGAATGTTTGGCTCATGTCGCTATAAACTGCCTGCCCTTACAGAAAAAGCTTTTTATGAAAATCTATTTCAAAAACTAGATCAAAAATCAATAAAGTATTTCTTTTATAACGGGGGCAATGATTCGGCTGATACTTGCCTAAAAGTTTCGCAAGCTGCAAAAGATTTTGGGTATGAGCTTTACGCCGTTGCTGTGCCCAAAACCATTGATAACGACCTGGCTATAACTGACAATTGTCCTGGTTTTGGCTCTGTTGCAAAATACATTGCAACCTCTGCTAAAGAAGCCTCTCTAGACATTAAGTCGATGTGTAAAACTTCGACCAAAGTTTTTATTCTTGAAGTCATGGGCAGGCATGCTGGATGGATTGCTGCTTCAGCTGAACTGGCAAATGACGCAAAAAATACATATGTTCATAAAATTCTCCTGCCAGAAGTCTCATTTGATGAATCAAAATTCTTAGCTGGTGTTGAAGAGGATGTTAAGAATTATGGATACTCTGTAGTGGTGGCATCAGAGGGTCTAAAAGATAAGAATGGAGAAATTTATTCAGCATCAAGTGAAAAAGATTCCTTTGGCCATAGTCAATTAGGTGGGCTAGCGCCAAAAATTGCAAACTTAGTTAGCAATAATCTAAACCTTAAGTATCATTGGTCTGTTTCAGACTACCTACAAAGAAGTGCTCGACATCTAGCTTCCAAGACGGATCTTGAGCAAGCGGTTGCTGTGGGTAAAAGAGCTGTTGAGTATGCTTTATCAGAAAAATCTGGGATTATGCCAGTAATTCAAAGAGTCTCACAAAAGCCATATCGCTGGTCTATAGGTGAGGGCAACTTAAAAGATATTGCCAATGAAGAAAAAGTTTTGCCAAATGATTACATATCAGATTGTGGATTTAGAATTACTCCAAAAGGAGTAGATTATTTGAGTCCTTTAATACAAGGAGAAGATTATCCAAGATTTGATAATGGTGTGCCCGCTTATGAGCAGCTAGATCTTCATTTAGCGGACTGAATGATTTAAATCGTTTACTTTGGACTTAAGGCATTGAATTAAATCTTCAATTTCCTCTTCGTTTAAAAAGCTCCCAATGGGGAGCTTTTCTTTTTTATGTATAAGAAACACTTTCTTGGTTTGATCTTTTTCAACAATAAACTTTGAATGGAATCTTGCATATTTCTTTAACTTAGTTTTCTTATAAGAATTACTTAGATAAACATATAACTTATCTATAGCGATAGTTTGTGTTTGCTCAACCCAAGATCTATTGATGCGCAACACCATAAATAGCGCCAGTATTTCTAGCCCTGCAAAAGGCAAGATCATAACAGCTCCCACAAAAAAGAAACCAATTCCAAAAGTGATGCATAACAATGCAAGTAAGCCAAAAAAAACTATGTTGTTTGTAACTGTGGAGGAATTGTTTGGTTTAAGAGTAATGCTTAATTTGTCTCCATGTTCCTTGGTACTTATCATTATTGTTATTTATTGGGTCATTTGATAAATAGCCAATATTCCTAATTATCTTGCAACTTAAATCACCCTCCAAAGATATTACTTTTAATTGTGCAGATGAAACTTATATATGAGAATACAATCTAAATTTTGCGTATGAAAAAATATTTAATAACAATTTGTGCTTTTCTAACACTCTCACTGCACAGTGATGATTTATTATCAATTTACCAAGAGGCACTAGAAAAGGATCCCAACTATAACTTAAACAAGGCTGACCTCGATATAAGTGGAGAGTTTCTAAAGCAAGCCAGGTCAGGACTGGGGCCCAGACTTTCACTCTCCGGTGGAACCAATTGGAATGAGTACTACCAGGAAAGAGTTCTTCAAAATGACTACAACACTTTTTCATATAACTTAAATTTATCTCAACCTTTATTTAGGTTGGATGCTTGGTTTAACTCAAGGAGAGCAAAGCAGAACATGGATGCAGCCGAAGCAAGGTTTGCTTATCAGCAACAAGATTTAATTATTAGAGTTACTGGAGCTTATTTTAATATTTTATCTGCAAGAGCGAGGCTTAAAACTGCCTCTGCAACAGAAAAAGCTTTAGAAAACCAATACCAACAAGTTCAAGAACGCTTTAATGTAGGGTCTGCTTCAAGAATAGAGTTGGCTGAAGCAAAAGCTGCTTTTAATCGTGCAACTTCAGACAGAGTGCTTGCTGAAGGGAACCTTGATATAAGCTTTGAGGAATTAAATTCCATTGTTGGTAGAAAAGTATCTCTAATTGCACCCCTTTCGGATAAGGTGACTTTTGACTTGCCAACAGCATCAATTGATGCTGAAGTAGAGTCTGGGTTGGAAAATAATTTTTTAATTGTTGAGGCTAAAAAAAGGGTTAAAGCAGCAGAGGCAAATACAGCAGCACGAACAGCAAACTTTTTACCCAAAATAGATGCTAGTGCCAACGCCAATCGAAGAACTTCTAAGCAATATACCTTTGACGGCATTGATTCAGACGTTGGCATACCATTTAGAATTCCTCAGGAAACTGAAAATAGAAGCTTCTCTATTCAATTTTCATTACCATTATTCACATCGGGTTTAAATTCATCGCAAAGAAGACAGGCGCTTCTAGAAGAAGTTAAGACCGAAGAACGATTGGTATTGGTTGAAAGGAGCATCATTCAACAAATTCGCTCACTCTATTCTGCATTAGAAACTTCCAAGCTTAATGTTGAATCGTTGACTGCATCTGAACAAAGTTCAAAAGATGCACTCGAAGCAACAAGACTAGGCTATGAATTAAGCAGTAGAAATTTGATTGATCTTCTGCAAGCAGAACGCTCCTATGCAGATGTTCAGAATAGATTGGCCCAAGCAAAATATGCATTTCTTCTTACCTCTCTGCAATACAAACAAGCAATTGGTACCCTAAAGCCAGAAGATCTCGTTGAGCTGAATAAATTCCTTGATTAGTGCCAGAACTTCCAGAAGTTGAAACGACCAAAAGAGGTGTTGAACCTTACCTTCTAAACAATCGAATTACGAAGTGTTGGCATAGTGGCTTGTCTCTCAGAGTGCCTTTTGACAGCTCAAAATTTAATCTTATTAAAAACGACTTAATTACAGGTATCGAAAGAATTGCAAAATATATTGTCCTAAATTTTAAAAGTAAGAATAGGCTTGTTATACATTTAGGCATGACCGGCAACCTAAGAGTCAGCAAATTTTTAAAAAAGGTAAAACACGATCATATTGTTATGAACCTTGAAAATGGAAATTACCTAATTTACAACGATCCAAGAAGATTTGGTCTAGTTTCAATACTAGCAAATGAAGAGGAGTTCGCTATGTTAGATAACAATGCCGATGATCCATTCAGCGCAAAGATGACTCCCAAGTTATTGCTTTCTAAGATAAAAAATAAAAATACTACGATTAAAGCTATATTGTTGAACAATAAAATTATTTCTGGAATAGGTAATATTTATGCTTGTGAAGTGCTATTTAGGTCTGGCATATCGCCATTTACGCTTGGCAAAGACATTGATTTGGAGAAGTGCAAAGAAATATTAAAAAATGCCAAAAAAATTCTTAATAGTGCGATTAAATCCGGGGGTACAACTTTAAAAGATTATTTTAATGCAGAGGCTAAGCCCGGTTACTTCAAAATTAAGCTTAAGGTTTACGATAGAGAGGGAGAAGAATGTGCTGCTTGCAAAAGTTTGATTGCTAGAAGCATTCAAAATAATCGAAGCACCTTCCATTGCCTTAACTGCCAGCATTAATTCTATTTTTTAATGCCCGTTTCACTACTGGATCAACAAACTTCCCTATCTTTCCTTGATAAGAAGCTATTTCTTTTACCATAGATGAAGATACAAAAGTTAGCTTATCATCGGCAGCAAAAAATACCGTTTCAATATCTTTGTTTTGCGATCTATTAATGCCTGCAATTTGAAATTCATATTCAAAATCTGACATAGCCCTGAGCCCTCTGATGATTGCTGAAGCTTTAATCTCTCTTGCTAATTCAACAGCGAGTTTTGAATCTAAGGCAATACATTGAACTTTTGGTGTGCTTTGATAAATATCACTGATTAACTTTTGCCTTTCATCTAAACTGAATAACATGTTTTTTGAACTATTTTTTAATACAGCTACAACAACCTTATCAAAGACGTTAAGCGCCTTCTTAATAATATCCATATGTCCTTTTGTGATTGGATCAAATGAACCTGGGTATAGTCCGATATTAGATAATTTTTTGCTCATGAATTCATACTAAGAGATTTAGCTAGCGATGTGGTAAATTCCTCTTTTAAAATCTCCATATTTTTTATATTCGGATACGCTGGGCGAATAATAATTGCTATCTCGCGATGTGGCCCAGGGTCATCCAAAGGTAAAACTCTAAGATTCTTTCTAGGTTTTATTAGCTGATGTAAAGCGATCTGGGGGACAAGTGTTGATCCCATTTTGCCTGCAACCAATTCAATTAACGTAGAAAGATTCGATGCTTTTACTTGGTACTTATTTTGTTGCTTGATGTTGCAAGCAGCTAGAGCATGCTCCTTCAAACAATGACCTTCCTCCAATAACATTAGATTTGCTTTCTTTATGCCATCAGAGTTAATTTGTTTTGCATTATCAATTAAGTTCTCATTATGCGTGACCCAGAAGAACTCTTCACTCCAAAATTTAAAGCTCAGTAAACCCTTTATATCGTAAGGCAAAGCAATTATTGCCATATCAATTTCACCCTCTCTTACTTTTTCTAATATTTCATCGGACTTACCTTCAATAATATTCAGACTTATATCGGGATATTTTTTGTTGAGGTGCGGTAAAACAATCGGCAACAGATAAGGGCCAATAGTTGGAATGATCCCCAATGATATGTCGTTAGTGCCAAGTCCACTTAAGGTATTGGAAATTTTTTCTAAATCATCGTATTGAATTTTGATAGCTCTAAGCTTTTCAAGAATGGTCTCACCTTTTTTTGTAATGAGAACTTTTTTATTGTCTCTTTCGAATACTTGAATATTTAAATATTTTTCAAGCTGAACAATCCCATTGCTTAGAGTTGAAGGTGAAACAAAGCAACTGTCGGCAGCTTTTTTAAAATTTTTATGTTTGGCTACTGATAATGCGTACTTTATTTGCTGATGCGATATCATATTCTATTTTTTCGAATATAAAATGCAATAATATCATATTTTACAATACGTAAATTATTTAATTAGACCCTATAATTAATAAAGGTAAATAACTTTAGGATAACTATGAGCGAAGAAACAAAATGCCCAGTAATGTCTGGGGCAAATAAGCAAACTTTAGTTGGTTCACCATCCAATGTTAATTGGTGGCCTAATCAACTTAACCTAAGCATACTTCATCAGCACGACAGAAAATCTGATCCTATGGATGAAGGATTTGATTACAGAGAGGAGTTTAAAAAATTAGACTACGCAGCTCTAAAACAAGATCTCAATGATCTTATGACAGATTCCCAAGATTGGTGGCCTGCTGATTATGGTCACTATGGTCCATTCTTTATAAGGATGACTTGGCACGCTGCAGGAACATATAGAATTGGTGATGGCCGTGGTGGAGGCGGAACTGGAGCACAAAGATTTGCTCCCCTTAACAGTTGGCCTGATAACGGAAACCTTGATAAAGCAAGAAGACTACTTTGGCCAATTAAGCAAAAATACGGCAAACAAATTAGTTGGGCTGACCTACTGATCCTTGCAGGGAACGTAGCAATTGAATCCATGGGAGGTCAAACCTTTGGTTTTGGTGGCGGTCGTCCAGATATTTGGGCTCCTGAAGAAGATATATATTGGGGACCAGAAAACGAATTTCTTGGCAATAATAGATATACAGGTGAGAGACACCTTGAAAATCCATTAGCGGCAGTTCAAATGGGATTAATTTACGTTAACCCAGAAGGGCCAGATGGTAATCCTGATCCAAAAGCAAGTGCTTATGATATTAGAGATACCTTTGCACGTATGGCTATGAATGATGAGGAAACTGTTGCATTAGTTGCTGGGGGCCATACCTTTGGAAAAGCACATGGAGCTGGTGATGCTGGCTTGGTAGGCGTTGGTCCAGAAGATGCACCCATAGAACAAATGGGATTTGGATGGAAGAGTGGTTATGCCTCTGGTCAAGGTGGCGATACCATCACAAGTGGTATTGAGGGAGCTTGGACACCAAACCCAACACAGTGGGACAATGGTTACTTTGAGACGCTATTTAAGTACGAGTGGGAACTAGTTAAAAGTCCTGCTGGTGCCCAACAATGGCATCCAATTAATCCAGCTGAAGAAGATCTTGCGCCTGATGCTGCAGATGCATCGAAGAAAGTCACAACAATGATGACGACAGCTGATATGGCAATGCGTGAAGATCCGGCATACAAAGAAATCTCATTGAGATTTAAAGATAACCCAGATCAATTTGCTGATGCTTTCGCTAGAGCTTGGTTCAAATTACTTCACAGGGACATGGGGCCAAAAGTTAGGTATCTTGGGCCTGAAGTGCCAGCAGAAGACTTAATCTGGCAAGACCCAGTACCTGCTGGTAATCCGAACTATGATGTTGCAGCTGTAAAAGGCAAGATTGCAGAAAGCGGATTAAGCATTCAAGAAATGGTTGAGACAGCTTGGGCTAGCGCTTCAACCTTTAGAGGTTCAGACCTTAGAGGTGGTGCCAATGGAGCACGAGTTAGACTTGCGCCACAGAAAGATTGGGAAGGCAATAAGCCAGAACAGCTTGCCAAAGTTTTAGAGGTTTATGAAAACATAGCTTCTGAGACAGGTGCATCTGTTGCTGACGTTATCGTTCTAGGTGGAAATGTTGGAATCGAGCAAGCATCTGGTTCAGATGTGCCATTCACTCCTGGTAGAGGGGATGCTTCGGCAGAACAGACTGATGTAGAGTCGTTCTCGGTCCTTGAACCATTGGCTGATGGCTTTAGAAACTTTCAAAAATCTGACTACGCTGTGAGTCCTGAAGAAATGTTGGTAGATAAAGCCCAACTGCTTGGTTTAACAGCACCAGAAATGACAGCTTTAGTTGGTGGCCTTAGATCGTTAGGCATAAGCGCAAATGGTTTAGGAGTCTTTTCATCTGACACCAATAAATTATCCAATGAATTCTTTAAGGTCTTATTGGATATGTCAGTGGAATGGAAGCCAGCAAGCAAAAACTCATACGATGCTTTCGATAGAGTAAGTGGCGAGAAGGTTAGATCCGCCTCAAGAGTAGATCTAGTCTTTGGTTCCAACTCTCAATTAAGAGCATTGGCTGAAGTTTATGCGAGCGATGATGCAAAAGATAAGTTTGTTTCAGACTTCATTTCTGCTTGGAATAAAGTAATGAATGCCGATAGATTTGATGTAAATTAAAGATATCGCATCTTTCAATAAAGGCTCCGCAAGGAGCCTTTTTTTATTTCCTTAATTGAATAATTTTTTTATACGTTGCTGATCGCCATAGCCATTCCAAAGGCCCTGCTTGATACCTCTTAAGCCAATATCCTGAGAAATAAATTTGAAATACCCATATAGCAAGCACAATGAGGTATAAGTTTGCACGACTTATCTCATTGACCAAACCAAATCCAACACCTGTAAATAGCACCATACAAATAATTGAATGCAGAATGTAATTGGTTAGAGCCATTCTTCCAACATTTTGTAATTTTTGTCTTATAACTTTAAAAACATCAGCTTTGATAACAATATTAACCACTGAGATATAGCCCAGTGCCATCCCCAACCTACCAAGATCATATGAAGATAAGAACACCCTTGAATAACGATAGTCAAAACCCGATGAAGTAAATAAATACAACTCAATAAAGTTTACGGATAATCCAATTGCAAAACTAACAACTGCTAACTTTTTATAGAAAGATAAACTTCGTTCTGCTTGAAGGATCCCCAATTTGAATAAAGCCATGCCTAAGACCATCATTAAAAAAATATCCCAGAGATAAAATGGCAGAGAATAAATCACTATGTTCTTGCGCTCAGCGTTCCATTCAAAAACTTCTGCATAAGTGCCTCTTCTTTGCGACACTTCTGCATCTATCTCTGCTTCATTTGGTTGATAATTGACTCTAAATTCATCCCAAGCTTCAGCCCATAATACTTTCTCTTCCGTTATATCAGTTTGTTCAAATGAGTTCACCTCTACATAAGCATCTTTTGAATAAGTGATTACTTCTTTGCCAAGATAATTTAGAAATGCAGTGAAACATAAAATAGCAACGGCAATTTTTAATAGAGTCTTGCCCGCCAAGTTTCTAAAATAATATAAGATAAATCCGGCAACCGCATAGGTAATCAATATATCGCCGTACCACAGCAGAAAATATGCATCAACTATCCCAAAACACAGTAAAAAAAAGTTTCTTCTTAAAAATAGTTTTTGATCTGCTTTTGATTTATTGGCACAGAACAGCACAATCCCAGCCCCAAAAAGAATAGAAAAAATTCCACGCATAGCGCCTTCAGCTGTAACTTCAATGAACCCCCATATGGCCCAATCTATTGTAAATGAATCAGGAAGATCCAATGAAGGATTGATGTAAGATTGAGACACCAATCCAAAGGCGATGATATTAAGCAATAAGATCCCCAGTAAAGAAAATCCTCTAACAACATCAAGCACCTCAATTCTTTGAGATTCAGTAACAGGAAATTGCATAGAAAAAATAATACCACATAGAAATTATTTGATATTGGTGGGCCCGCCAGGACTCGAACCTGGGACCAATGGATTATGAGTCCACTGCTCTAACCAACTGAGCTACAGGCCCAAAGATGAAAATTGTAAAGTATTTTTACTTACTCGTGTAGAAAACTTTTTAAGACATCTGATCTGGTTGGATGCCTCAATTTACGCAATGCTTTGGCTTCAATCTGCCTAATTCTTTCTCTTGTAACATCAAACTGTTTACCTACCTCTTCGAGGGTATGGTCATTGTTCATGCCTATTCCAAATCTCATTCTCAAAACTTTTGCTTCTCTAGCTGTTAACGATGCCAAAATTTCATCCGTGGCATCTTTAAGGCCGCGGATTGCGGCATCGTCAATAGGAGAATTAATTGAACTATCCTCAAGAAAGTCACCTAGATTTGAATCCTCATCATCGCCAATGGGTGTTTCCATGGAAATTGGCTCTTTGGCAATCTTCATGACTTTTCTCATTTTATCTTCAGGAATATCTAAACGTTTGGACATCTCTTCCGGTGTTGGTTCTCTGCCAATTTCTTGCATCATTTGTCTTGATAAGCGGTTCAACTTGTTGATAGTCTCAATCATATGGACAGGGATCCTAATGGTTCTTGCTTGGTCAGCAATGGAACGAGTAATTGCCTGCCTGATCCACCAAGTTGCATAAGTTGAAAACTTATAGCCTCTACGATATTCAAATTTATCGACTGCCTTCATCAAACCAATATTCCCTTCTTGTATTAAATCAAGGAACTGTAGGCCTCTGTTGGTATATTTTTTTGCTATTGAAATTACGAGTCGTAAATTTGCTTCTATCATTTCTTTCTTAGCGCTTAACAGACCACGATAGGCTTTATTTATTCTTCTGTTCAGCGACAGAATTTGGGTTACTGGCATTAAATTATTTTCATCAATGTTGATTAAATCTTTTTGAATTCTGATAAAGGTTGGTTTGATTTCTTCAATATCTTTCTTCTTAAACCTTTTATCTTTAGCTAACTTAGTAAGGAGTCTGACATTTATCAGATTATCTTCAACTAGATTTCTTGCTTCTTTGTTTGGTACTTTGATATTCTTAACAAGCATTATTTTTAATTCCTTTTCAAATGCACCAACTTGAGCTTTTCTCTCAGCAGGAATAAGAACCAAAGCATCGAATACCTTGGAGTTGAATTTTATTCTTTGGAATTCTTCTTTTAGTTTATCTAAGGCTTTTTGTGCTTTTGCATCAAGCTCACCACCATCCAATGACTTAACGTATTTGTTGTACTCTCTTTTTATAATCTTTATTTTTGCTTCGCATTCTTCAAAAGATATAACATTTGCCTCTTCATCTTCATGGTCTTCATCAGAGCCGTTATTAGCTTCAACTGCTTCAACAAACTCTTCTTCTTTTAAAGCTTCTTCTGTCTCATCCAACATGAATCCAGAAATTAAATCCTGAACTTTCTTCTCTCCGGCCTTGATGCGTCCAAAAAAGTCTAGAATATATTCAATACATAATGGATACTCGGCACACAATGAAAGCACCTCTTTCATTGCCGCTTCTATTCTTTTAGCAATATCTATTTCACCAGTTTTAGTTAAGAGGTCTACACTTCCCATCTCTCTCATGTACATTCGAACTGGGTCTGTAGTTCTACCAGATTCCATTTCCGTTTGCGATAAAGCTGCTACCGCATCTTCAGCTGCTAGATCATCAGTATCTTCATCTTCGCCAAGCATGAGCTCATCTTCATCTGGAGTATTTTCAAAAACCTTGATCCCCATATCACGCAATACTTGAATGATCTCGTCGAAATTGTCCTCATCGGTTGAGCCATCTGGCAATGTGTCGGTAATGTCGGCATAAGTCAGGTAACCTTGCTCTCTGCCGAGCTGGATCAACTCTGCAATATCGTTTTGCGGTGAGGTTTTATCTGACATTTTTGTTATATGCTTCTTAAATATTAAAAATCAACTAATAAGCGTTTAGCAATTGTATAAGTTGTTGCTCCTGATCTGAAGCATTTTCTTTTAAATTCAATAGTTTTTGCAACCTTTCTTTTCTGGGTTGGGAGAGCTGTTTTTTATTCGCAAGATCGGTTAAATAAGCTATAAACCCATGATCAAACTTTAATCTTAATTCATCCGATGCCCTTTCAAATTCTTCTTTAGCCTCTTCTGCTGTGATCTTTAGAGTAATCATCATTGCGCTAGCATAAGTTGAGTTTTCTTTATGCTTTCTACTATCATTGTTAATTGACTGCAATATTGCCATGAGATTTAGCATATCCTCGTTATCTGAAGCGCTTAGAAAACTCATAAAATCATCGATTATTAAATCCTGCTTGAACAAATCCAATAAATAAATCAGAAGCAGAATATTTTTTTCATAGGAAGCATCATTGGAGTGAGTTTTTTCTACTTTTGGCGCTTTTTTTACCTCTGCTTGGTTGCGCAAAATTGTTTCTTTGTTAATGTTCAGCTCCTTAGAAAACTTAGCTAGTAAAGTTTCTTTTAGAAAATCAGATCTTACACTCGAGAGGATTTTTTTAAGTTCAAAAAGAATTATTCGAACATCCTCTGATGATTCTAAATCCCGCTTTCTTTTGAGGAATTGAAATACAAAGGTTTCAATATCCATTGATCGTTCGATACGGTCCAGTAAAGCTTTTCTGCCATTGGCATTTATAAAAGAGTCAGGATCCTCTCCTTCAGGTAAGAACATGAATCGTATTGTCTTATCGTCTATAGCTAGCGACAAAGAAATATTTAAAGCACGCCAAGCTGCCTTTAATCCAGCCTCATCGGAATCAAAACAAAATATGACCTTATTTTTGTATCTGAATAAATTATTTAGGTGTTGGTTGGTAAATGATGTTCCTAAGGATGCAACTGCACAATCAACGCCATGCTGATGAAGCATGTCTACATCCATATAGCCCTCAGTAACAAAAAAATAGTCAAATCCCTTACAAGATCTTGCTTTGTCGAAACCATAAAGCTCACGAGATTTTCTAAAAAAAGGGCTGTCTTTAGAATTTAGGTATTTAGGTAATTGATCGCCCAGAGCTCTGCCCCCAAAACCAATAATATTTCCTTTGATATTATTTATTGGGAACATGATTCTATTTCTGAAAAATGGAAAAATTCCTTTATCATTTTTAAGAAAAGTTCCACTTGTTAGAATGTCTTTTTCCGAAAACTGTTTTAACAAAGCATTTAATAATTGAGTCTGGTTATTTTCTGAGAAGCCAATTAAAAAATCCTTAACGGTTTTACCTTCAATACCTCGTTCTTTTAGATAATTAGTTGCCTCACTACTGGGATTATTTATGAAAAATGAATAGTAATGATCAGCAACTATTTTGTTTATGGCATAAATTGATGAAAAATTATCGTATTCTTTCTTGGAGGATTGAGGCATTTGCACCCCATTGATCTCAGCTAATTTCTCAACTGCCTCAAGGAATGTGAGACCGTCATAATCCTGTAAAAAAGTAAGTACATTACCTCCTTTCTTGCAGCCAAAACAATGATAAATTGATTTTTGAGGACTTACTGTGAATGAGGCTGTTTTTTCTTCATGAAAAGGGCAATTGGTTACATAATTACTGCTCTTTTTCGTAAGATTCAAGTACTGTCCAAGCACTGAGACTATATCTGAATCATCAACCAACCTATCAATAAAATCTCTTGGTATCCTAGCCATGATTTAAATTAAACCAATCCTCAAATATTAGAATTGCAGACCTAGCATCTTTATTATTAGCCTGTATACCTGCACTCGTGAAATCCTCATTCACTGTCAGCACTTTTAGTTCAAAGGTTATTTTTATTGTTTCTATAAAGTTTGAAACACCCTTTTCAAATTCTGTTGATGGCTTGCTAGGCATGCCTACCAATATAAAGTTTGGATTCCATTCCTCTACTAAGTTTTTAATGCCTTCAACTAGGGTCGAATCATTTTTTATCACTTTTAGGGGTGAGCAAGCTCCGGTATAGGTCTCGCCGATGCAAGCGCCAATTTTTTTTGTGCCGTAATCAAAACAAATGACAACTTCTGCTTTTTTACTCAATGTTTTTTCTCATACGATTTCGGTTACCAATAATCTCTAGAATCATTATGAATCACCAAGACCATCCCAAAATACTTCACTTGGATTAATGTCAGAGGCATTATTTATTTCTTGTAGGCAGGTAGGAGAGGTAATGTTAAGTTCAGACAATTTCCCACCCAAAATATCAGCACCAGCAAAATAAATATTATGTTCTTTGAGAAAAGGTAGAATATGCTGGGCTATCTTTTTGTCATCATTAGTTACTTTTTTAACTTTTGAAGTTGCTCCAGCTGCAAGGTTCCCACGAAAATCTAAAGGACTTGGAACACGGACAAGTTTTTGCTCTAAAAGCTCACCATTTATTATAACGATGCGATTATCGCCAGATTCTGCTTCGGGAATGTACTCTTGTACTATCACCAAGTGCTTGCCTCTGCCAGTAATGGTCTCCCATATTACTGCTAAATTTTTATCATCCTTATGGACAAGAAAAATTGATCTGCCACCCATTCCATCCAATGGTTTAATTACGAGTGTCTCAAATCCTTGATTAAACATATCTTTAATAGTTTGTAAGCTCGCAGTTACTCTTGTGGAAGGTATTATTTCTGGAAATTTTAAAATAGATAATTTCTCATTGATCTCTCTAAGTGCCTTAGTTGGGTTAATGCAAGGCACGCCGTATGCATCTAAAAGCAGAGTCATGTAAAGATAATCTTTATTGAATGGTGGGTTCACTCGATTGATAACATGGGAAAATTCAGATAAATCCTCAGTCCCATTATCAGAAAGATTAAAACTCAGCTGGTCTTTAGTCGGAAAGATTAATTTTGATGTCTGTGCAGTCAGCCTCTCTTCCTGAACCGACAAGTTGTTGGTATTAAAGGTGTGAACTTCATAACCTCTATCAAATGCTTCTTTAGCTAAAAAGATCGATGTATCTTTTTTCAGATCCATCGATTTGAGGTCATTGATAATAAAAGCTACTTTCATAATTTGTAATTATTTATTGCTAATGCAGCAATTGGTGCTGTTTCTGCCTTAAGTATATTTTTACCTAATTTGTGAAAAGATGCTTTTGTTTCTTGTAAAAATTGTCTTTCACTCTTTGAAAAACCATATTCTCCACCAGAAATTATTAAATCATATGGGTTGCTGTCGTTGATTATTTGCTCAGAGTATTGGTCCAGAACGCATATTTTATTAAAACTTGCATAATCTAAACTAGAAATGTTTTCTAGCAGCTCAATTTCTGGCAAGTATAAATTTTCTGATTGTAAAAAGGCTGCTTCAACCACTTCTCTATACCTGTCTATACGGGCCAACTCCTTTGAAAGAGAAAATTTGTGATTGGATTTTTCAGAAATGTAGCAGAAAATCTTAAATACACCAACCTCAACCATTTTTTGCAAACAAAACTCAAACTGAGTTTTTTTTAAGAATGGTACCATTGCAGCTGTTCTGAATATTCGGTCAGAGGACTCTGTGTTTAGAATTTTTACCTCTGAATCATTTATAAGCCTGCACTTAGCTACGGTGCCTTTACCATCGTAAGCATAGAAATTTTCATCTAAGCCAACTTTTAAAACATTTTTGAGGTAGTGAGTTTGACTATTGCTCAAAAAATGATCAATATTTCTATCTAGTTTTTTTTTGAGGATAATCGAAGCTGTCTTCATTTTGACAGCAATTATATCATTTGATGTCAACCAAATTTAATACAAATAAAAGAAGTCTTCGGGGTGAAGTTAAAAGAGCGATAAAAAGATATTATCGCAATCTAGATGGAGAGACCCCCATTGAGCTATATAAATTGACCCTAAGCCAGATTGAACCGCCATTACTGGAAGTGGTATTAAAAAAATGCAAAGGCAATCAGTCAGAAGCAAGTAAGGTACTTGGATTAAATCGAGGCACTTTTAGAAAAAAACTTGAAAAGTACGGTTTGCTTTGATGATTGAAATAAAAACGGCACTAATTTCCGTCTACAAGAAAGATGGTGTTCTAGAGCTTGCCCAAAAATTGCAATCCCATAATGTCAAAATAATATCTTCAGGTGGCACTGCCAGCTTTCTTAGAGAAAACGACATTCCGGTAATAGAAGTGTCTGATTACACAGGTTCGCCTGAGATGTTTGATGGGAGGGTAAAGACACTACATCCAAAAATTCATGCTGGAATATTGGCACGCGGCAAAACAGATGAGGAGCAATTATGTGACATTGGCGCAGATAAAATTGACCTTGTTGTAGTAAACCTATATCCATTTGAAGAAGAATTAAATAAAACAAATGTCTCCGAAGATGATCTAATTGAAAAAATAGATATTGGTGGTCCAGCGATGCTAAGAGCAGCTGCAAAAAATTTTAAAAATACCGTTAGTGTTTGTAGTCCAGAACATTACCATAAGATTAAACCCGAAGGCATGTCTGTTGAAGAGTCTAGGAATCTGGCCGGCTATGTTTTTGCAACCACAACGGCTTATGACTCTTTGGTGCATGGTTGGCTACATCAACACCCAATTGCAACCAGTGAATTTAAACAAGAACTTCGTTATGGTGAAAACCCACACCAAAAAGCCTCAGTAACAGTGAATGAAAATTCACCAATTGATTTTTTAAATCCTTTACAAGGAAAAGCAGTGTCTTATAACAATGTTAATGATGCTCTTGCTGCTTGGGCATGTGTTTCAGAGTTCGTAGAACCTGCTGTTTGCATCGTTAAACATGCTAACCCTTGTGGAGTAAGCGAATCATCAACCTTGCTTCAAGCCTATAAAAATGCTTTTTTAACAGATCCAACATCAGCATTTGGAGGTGTTATTGCTCTCAATGAAACTCTCAGCCACGAATTAGCCAAATCGATAATTGATAAGCAATTTGTTGAGGTTATTATTGCGCCTGCATTTGAAGATGATGCAAAAAAAATCTTGGCAACCAAACCTAATATTAGATTACTGATTTCAAAACAAACTAAGAAAAAATATCTTGAAACTAAATCAATGTTTAGCGTAGATTTATCGCAAACTTCGGATTTAGTTACTCCAAATGATTATGAGATCAGTGTTGTCTCTACCTTAAAGCCTAATGAAAGCGAACTTGAGGACCTTATGTTTGCTATGAAGGTTGCCAAACATGTGAAATCAAATGCAATTGTTCTAGCAAAAAATAAAATGACTCTTGGTATAGGCGCTGGACAAATGAGCAGAGTGGTGAGCACAAAGATTGCACTAATGAAAGCTAAAGAAGAGGGGCTTGATGTTTTAGGATGTGCATTAGCATCTGATGCTTTCTTTCCTTTTAGAGATAATATTGATCTTGCTGCAACTGGTGGCATTAAGCATGTGATTCAACCAGGTGGTTCTGTAAGAGATCAAGAGGTTATCGATGCCATCAATGAATACGATATGAGTATGTGTGTAACAGGTATAAGGCACTTTAAACATTGATGAATATTTTGGTAGTAGGTCAAGGCGGTAGAGAACATGCTTTGGCATGGAAGTTAGCACAGTCTGAAAAATGTGAAACCGTTTTTTTAGCTCCAGGCAATGGCGGCACCAAGTTTGAAGACAAGTGCGAAAACACAAATATTGAAGCAACTGATTTTGTAGCAATAAAAAAATTTATTGTTGAAAAAGAAATAGGTTTAGTTGTTGTTGGCCCAGAAGATCCGTTGGTGAAAGGAATCAAAGACTACCTTTCCGCTACAGATGTTTTGGTTTTTGGGCCTGACTCAGCAGGTGCTCAGTTAGAAGGTTCAAAAATTTATTCAAAGCAATTTATGTTTGACTGCAATATTCCGACTGGAGAAGCGCATTTTTTTAATACTGAAGAAGGCGCGATTAAACATCTAAATAGCAGCAACTATCCTATAGTGTTAAAAGCTGATGGATTAGCAGCTGGCAAGGGTGTCCTTGTTGCTCAGACTAAAGAGGAAGCTATAGTTTGGGTAAATGAAGTTATGGCAAATTCAAAGTTTGGTGAGGCTGGTCAAAATATTTTAATTGAGGAATGTCTCTATGGCACTGAATTAAGTTTTATGGGAATAATGACACCCAAAGAATTTATACCTTTCGAAACCAGTGTTGATTACAAACCTCTTTTAAATGGAAATAAAGGTCCTAATACTGGAGGAATGGGGTGCATTGCTCCTTCTCCTTTCATGAATGATGAACTGCGAGAAAATATATTTAAGACTGTAGTCGAGCCAACAATCAAGGGTCTTAATGATAGAGGTATAAGTTATTATGGTTTTATGTACTTTGGACTAATGGTAAAAGATAATGTGCCAAAAGTGCTGGAATACAACTGTCGCTTAGGAGATCCAGAAACACAATGTTTGATGATGAAAATAGAATCTGATCTTGTGACCGCACTGCTGGATGCACTTCAAAATAAAAAAATAAATATTTCGTGGAGGTCAGGTTCCATTATGGGAGTGGTTCTAGCATCCGGAGGCTATCCTGAAAATTATAAAAAAGGTGTGCCTATAAAAATTGGTGAACTAAATGAGTGTAAACTTTTTCATGCTGGAACTGTTTTTACTGAAGAAGGTTTAGTAACATCTGGTGGACGCGTATTCTCAATAAATCACTATGCCAATTCTCTTCAGGAATGTAAGCACTACCTCTACAAACACATTGACTCTGTAAATTTTATGGATTGCACATATAGAGATGATATTGGAGAGATTTATGAGTCTTAGCGATAAAGTAGCAAATGAATTTGCACATTTCCTTAGAATTATTAACTACAAGAATAAGGGCGAACCTGATAGCTCACTTTCTGAGGCAGATAAAAAAAAATCAATCTCTTTAATGAGAGTAAATGCATCAGGTGAAGTTTCAGCACAAGCGCTGTATAGAGGCCAAGCTTTTTTTTCTAAAAGCCCAGAAATAAAAAAACATCTACTCAAAGCAGGAGATGAAGAGTTCACTCATCTTGAATGGTGCAGTAAAAGGCTTGAAGAGCTAGGAGGCAAAAAGTCAATTCTAGATCCTTTGTATTATGCAGGCTCATTTACTTTAGGCTCAATTGCTGGTCTCATTGGTGACAGAACAAGCTTAGGTTTTGTTGAAGAAACAGAAAAACAAGTAGTTGAGCACCTTAAAAGACACCTAAATGAAATGTCATCCAAGGATACCAAGAGTAGAGAGATACTTGAAAAAATGCTTGAAGAGGAAGAAGCTCATGGGCAAGAAGCCAAAGAGCACGGCAGCAAACAACTACCCTTACCCGTTAAAGGAGTTATGACAGCTACATCTAAAATAATGACAACACTAAGTAGATTTATTTAATCTGAGATTGAAAGCTTCGAAAAAACCTTTATTTCTCGCTCGTCAAACCATCCTTTATTCACTTCCAAAGCATATCTAATATTCTGCGATTTTGAGCACACATTCTCCTCTGAAAATGGCATTAAATTATGAATTTCTCGAATAATAAGCCTCTCATCAAGGTAGGCAAGACTCAAATCCAACGAGGTATTTTTCATCCACATGCATTTTTGTGATGTCTCTGGCCATTTAAAAAGCATTCCTGAATTAGTTGGAAGACTCGATCTATACATCAAACCACGTGCACGATCTTCTTTAGATTCTACGATTTCTAAGTCGAGCACAAATCCCCTCAAAGATGCTTCAATGGCATCAATAAAGTGGCTATGAAATAAGGTTGTAAGCAGAAGAAATAGTTTTCTTATAGTCATCTGAATTAAATATAGCGGAGCCCATTACAAATGTATCTGCCCCTGCATCGCTTACGGCTTTAATATTTTTGAGATTAATGCCGCCATCAACCTCAAGCCTTACTTGTTTATTTAACTTATCTAATTTTTTTCTAATTTTTTTTATTTTGTCTAATGTTTTCTCAATGAATTTTTGACCACCAAAACCAGGATTAACAGACATCAAAAGAACTAAGTCAACTTCTTCAATAACATCTCCGATCAATGAAATCGGACTGGCTGGATTTAGTACCAAGCCTGCCTGGCAACCACTATCCTTAATTTTTTGTACTGTTCTGTGTACATGATTGCTTGCTTCAGGATGAAAAGAAATCATATTAGCGCCAGCATCAGCAAATTGACTTACTAAGCCATCGACCGGCTCTACCATTAAATGGACGTCGATAAAATTTTTAATGCCATACTTTCTTAAAGACTCGCATACCATAGGCCCCACAGTAAGGTTGGGAACATAGTGGTTATCCATGACATCAAAATGAATCCACTCTGCGCCTGCATCAATTACTGCAGTGACATCTTCACCTAAACGAGCAAAATCTGCTGACAGTATTGATGGTGCAATAATTTTATTCATGATTGAGTTTTTCCAGTACTTCTATAGTCCCTACATCATACCAATTTGAGTTAATAATTTCTGCATTTAGGTTGCCTTCTTGAGCCAATAGTTTTAAAAGATCTTTCCAATAATCAAACTTTGTTTGATGAACAGCATGGACTTGTGCTTTGTTGATAATGCTAATTCCTGTGAAGGTATAGGTTGGATCTTCATCAATGTTAACTTTATTATCAATAATGCCAAAGTCTCCATTTTCCTGCTGAACTGCGAATACCTTGGGAGAAATATTTTTTCTCAATTCACTGTAATCAATATCAGAAAATACGTCAGCATTTATAATTAAAAATTCAGCACCCTCCATTAAGCTCATTGCTTGTTTTATTCCGCCGCCCGTACCAAGTAATTCGCTTTCTCTGCTAATTACAATGTCATTTTCTAAGTAGTTTTGTTTAACAAATGATGCTATTTGCTCAGCATGTGTATAGCAAGTTACTGCAATTTGTTCAAAGCCAGCATCTAAAAGCTTATCTATGTGATTTTTTAGCAATGGTATGCCTCTGACACTTATTAATGCCTTAGGCATCTTCTCTGTTAAAGGCATTAATCTTCTTCCCTCTCCTGCAGCTAAAATTATTGCGTTCATTTTATTTTTTTAAAAAAAGAGTAATCATTAAGTAAATTTAATTTATTGGCTGCCATTAAAAGTCTTTTTAAAAACAACTCAATATCGTTCTTTCTGTTCAGCAATTTTCCATCTTTAAAGTAATTTATAAATGTTCCGATTATTCGCATAGAACGATGTGCCAGGGCCACATAAATAGATTCCATAATATTTTCTGAAAATGCATAGCCTGCTGATTCCATATGCTCCTTTAGCAATGCCTTTATGTCTGCATCGTTGTAGTTAAAATTATGCTCATAGAACAATGAAGCCAAATCAATGCCTATAGGGGCCATGCATATGTCTTGAAAATCAATTACATGAATACCATTTTTAAAATATATTAAATTTCGCCGTTCAAAATCTGTGTGGCAAGGAACATAAACTTGAGCAATGAGATTAACAACCAATTCTTTCCTAAACGACTCAAGGCTTAAAATATCAGCATCATCGGCTTTAATATTAAGGTGATCGAAAACCTTGTAGAACTCTGTAGTTTGGTTCAGCAAAACATCATGGTTCTGTACTGGCAGAACATCTTGAGGTACATCATAAATTTTTTTAAGCTCTTGCAATGACATTCTTAAAAGAGAACCTTCTGATAAAGGTGCTGTGTCATCAAGAACATCATCGCCAAGATCCTCTAACAGGATAAATTCTAAATTTTCGGAAAATGCAAAAACTTCAGGTACCTTTACACCTGTATTTTTTAAAATTTTACTTGCATACAAAAAACGCGCCGCGGATTCGACTTCTGTAGTATTTTCCATGACCACATAACTCTTATCGTCAGCTTTTAAACGGTAGTAATTTCTTGTGCTGGCCTCTTTTCTAAGCTGCTCAATATTAAAGATATGTTGGCCTGTTGATTTTTGAGCCCATTCTATAAGTTCTGAACTGATATTACTCAACTATCTTTAACTACTTTTGGAACTGGATAGGAATCTAGAGGTACAAAAAAGTCTGGCATTAACTCATCAAATGGATAATCAGCGTATTTTCTAAAATTCGTTTCTCCATGTTCTGCCAGCAATGTATCATCTATGATGTAATTGCCAGTGAATGAATCCTTTGATTTATTGAAAATAATATAAGCTGCATCTGCCATGATTTCCGGGCTTCTTGATTTTTCCATCATCTCATTTCCACCCAAGACATTTTTAACTGCTGCAGTTTTAATGGCTGTTCTCGGCCATAAGGCATTTACAGCTATTCTGCCTCTAAACTCTGCAGCCATACCAAGCACAAACATACTCATATTGTATTTTGCAATAGTGTAAGCAACCGAACCTTGAAACCAAATTTCATTCATATCCAAAGGCGGAGAAAGGTTAAGTATATGGGGATTTTCTGCTTTCAATAAATGAGGAATACAAGTTTTTGATACCAAAAATGTTCCTCGACCATTAATGTTATGCATGAGGTCATACCTTTTCATATCAGTTTCTAAGGTTGGGGTGAGACTTATGGCCGATGCATTATTAATACAAATATCAATTCCACCAAAATTTTCTACAGTCTTAGCTACGCAATCTTGTACACTAGCCTCATCCCTAATGTCACATTGCAGCGGCAATGCCAATCCTCCAGCATCCTCAATTTCTTGTGCTGCCGTATAAATTGTGCCTTCAAGTTTAGGGTGTGGATCTACTGTCTTTGCTGCAATTGCTATTCTGGCCCCATCTGCAGCCGCTTTTTTAGCTATTGCAAGGCCTATGCCTCTGCTGCCGCCCGATATAAATATTACTTTGTCTTTTAAACTCATTGTTTGAACTTATAGATTAATTTAACGCTCTAAGATCTATAATATCAATCATAGGTTCAAATTGAAAAAACATTGCATACATTTTATTTTATTGATTGGGGGCTTACTTTATTCAGAGTGCAATAAATCTGACTCTGAAAGCTCTATTTCAGTCGACTCTGGAAACCTTACGACAGACAGTGGAATATCCATAAATTTTAAGGCGGCACAAATTAAAGAAAATATTTACACCTTAAATAATGTTGAATTTAATACATGTGATGCAAGCTCTGTGTGGAAGATCTCTGCAAAAGATGCCAAATATGACCAAGAAGATTCTGAGCTAAAAATTAAAGATGCACGCGTAGAAGTTTTTGATGTCCCCATATTTTGGGCTGGAAATATTGAAATTGGAGAAAATGAAAGTATAAATGTCCCTAATCTTGGTATCACCGATTCAGAGTTTGATTTAAGTTATAAATTTGTAACCAAATCTGACAAATCAAAACTGGAGATTGAGCCAATTTATACCAACTCAAAATTTGGCTTATCCTTTGACTACAAATTTTCTGGAGAAGGAACAAACTCAAGATTGCAAACTTTTCTGATAGATGATGATGATAGCTCTTGGGTCTATCGTCTGAATTCTAAAATCAATATCACAGAAAAGCTTCACGCTTATGTCGATTACAGCGACTTTAGTGGAACAAGTCTGATCCAAAACTATGGCTATAAATTTTTGAACATAAAAAGAAGAGCTCTTGATCTAAAACAGAATTTTGGGTTGAGTCTGTTAACAAATAAACGTTTATTTGAAACTGGAAGAGAATCATTCAAAAACCTTAGCCTGCCCAGACCTGTAACACATGAAAAAGATTTTTTTAGATACAAGAGTCTCTACAAATTTGGTCAATGGGATGCGATTAGAGAAAGTGAGTATTCAAAATTTACAATAAAACACAATGTTGTTCTGCTCAAAAAAATATTGCCACCAGCTGATGGAGCAGACTTTCCATATCTTGTAAAAGAAAGAGTTGATAGAAAGAAAAGAAATATCTCGTTGACCAATGCTACACAAATGCGCAGTGGAACTCTCAATACAACAGTTGAAGGCTACTGGAACGAATACACTACACATTATCAAAGCCTAAAAGAAGATCAACAATATGCTTCTTATGTTATCCGACAAATGGTTGAGTTGCCTCAGTCTCAGATAAAGTTTGGATATATATTTTCTAGTTTTGATAATCAGCATCAAAACCCTTTGTTAGACTCATACCCAAAGAAACCATCACCTGAATCTAACATTAGCACTCGTTTATGGATAGGCGGCGATAGAAATGCGAACCAGAGAAAAATTTTTATCTATAAATCAGGGCAATTAGGGTCAACAAGTTACTCCTTATCTACGAATTTATACGAAGACTATAATTTTGATGGGGAAGGCACCATTCTCAACAATTACTTCAATAATAAACCTCTATACTTTTCTTTGCAGCATCCTATTGGAAATTTGGATTTAGCCATAAAGGGCAACTATAGCTTTGAAAGAAATGAGTTTATGGCGGCAGATTTTGTATTGAGCTATTTGGGTGATAATACTTTAGTATCTCTTGAGAAAAAGCAGCTTTTAATTCCAAGCTATCCACTCAACGAGCTTGATAACTATCTCCTAAAATTTAAACGAGATTTTTCTAATTTTTCACTTTTTGGACGAACCCAATATTCAATTGAAGAGCAAACAATTAATGAAAATATTTTTGGGATGGAATGGAAGCAGAATTGTTTTAAACTAAGATTAGCTTTTGAAAGAGCAAGATTCTTTCCATATACCAACCCAGATTACAGTAATGGCAACTATTTGGAGCAAATTTATTTGACTAATCCGATTGTAAAAAATAATCTTACCTTTGAGTTTGAACTTGTAGGCTTAACAGAAACATTAAAGCCTATAGAAAGATTGATACAGAATGGCATATTTAATTAGGTTACTTTCATTTTTTTTCTTAGTTATTTCAGTTGAGGCTGATGAACTGGACAGCGTCGCTGTTATTGTGAATGATGGTGTGGTCTTGGAGTCAGATATTGAGCAAAAAATGTCAGACTTTAAGAAAGATGCTGCTATATCTGGCAAGAGAATACCGACTGATGCAGCCCTAAGAGAAGAGATTATAGAGGAACTTATCCTTGAAGAACTACAACTTCAAATAGCCGAAAGAGTTGGAATAAAGGTTAGCGATGAGGAGCTAAACCTTACACTCAAACGTCTTGCACAACAGAATGATATGGATCTTGAAACATTTGTTAAATACGTTGAAGATCAAGGCGATTCATATGAAAAAGTCAGAGAAGATGTTAGAAAATCTCTAAAAATACAAAGAGTTCAGCAAGGAAGAATTCAAAATAAAATATCAATAACAAGAGAGGAGCTAAACAATTTTCTTAATACAGACGAAGCAAAAACTCAGCTTGGACCAGAACTCAATGTGAGACAGATTTTAATTCGTCAAAACTCTAATAAAGATATTTCTAAAGTATATGAAACAATTAAAGCTGAGCTTGCTAATGGTAAAAATAGTGCGGAGCTGTTTGCTCTTTACACTGATGATAATAATTCAGGCGACCTTGGGTGGCGAAAAATTACCGCTTTTCCTCAAGTTTTTCAGGAACCAATTTCAAAGCTAAAAATCGGTGAGTTTTCGGAAATCATCCAAACTGGTGCAGGTCAACATGTGCTCTATCTTGAAAATAAGAGAGGTCCAATGGTAAGTTTTGAGAAGCAATGGGATGTGAGGCATATCTTATTGATTCCAAATAGAATCAGAGATGAGCAGAGCAGTGAAATATTGCTCAACGAAATTAGAAATAGAATTATTAATGGAGAATCTTTCGCTGAGCTTGCACAAGAATATTCCGATGATCCAGGCTCTAAACAAGAGGGGGGAAATCTAGGTTGGGCAGGTCAAGGTCAATATGCAGCTGAGTTCGAAGAAAAAATGATCAACTCTGACTTGAATACTTTAACAGAACCCTTCCTAACTCAGTTTGGCTGGCACATTCTAGAAGTCCTAGGCACCAGAGTAGAGGATAAAACCAACGAAAATGTTGCCGACCAAGCTTTTTCTTATCTATTCAATCGAAAATTCCAGGAAGAACTTGAAACAGATCTTCAAGAACTGAGAGCCGACGCCTTTATAGAAGTTAAAAACTCTTGAAATTCAATCGCAAAGTAGTTGTAACATTGGGTGATCCATCGGGCATAGGACCAGAAGTTTTTCTTAAATCACTAGAAAGCAATACTGTTAGAGAAAACCTTGAGCACATATTGGTTGTTTCTGATCCAATGGTACTTGAAAGGCTATCTGGTGAGATTAACCACAACTTGAAACTTCATGAATCTGAAGGTTTTTCTGATTTAAAGCCAAATTCTATAAATTTTTTCCCTATGAATGGATGCAATGAATACAACTTAGCAACTCCTAATCAAGAAAATGCAAACTATATACTTGGCTGCATAAATAAAAGCATAGCAATGTGCATAAATGATAATGCTAATCTTGTTACAGGCCCTGTAAACAAAAAACTGATAGCTAATTTTGAAAAAAACTTCACTGATCATACTTCCTATTTAAGAATAACCACCGAAGTAGATAATGTTTTAATGGTGCTTACAAGCCCAAAACTGACCGTTGGCTTATTGACAACACACCTTCCCCTACGGGAAGTTGCAGATCAAGTAACACAGAGCAACTTAACCAATGCAATTAAAACCTTTGATAAGGGCTTATGTGATTTCTTTCATATCAAGAAACCTAGAATAGCAGTTCTAGGATTAAACCCTCATTGTGGTGAAGGTGGAAAATTTGGACATGAAGAAATAGAAATCATTTCACCTTTGATTAATAAATTAAAGTTGCAAGGACACAGAGTTGAAGGGCCATTCTCTGCAGACACAGCTTTCCTAGATAATAAATTTGATGGTATATTGGCAATGTATCATGATCAGGCCTTGCCGGTTATTAAAACACTAGATTTCTCAACTACCGTCAACGTTACATTTGGGCTACCTTTCTTAAGAACCTCAGTTGATCATGGGACAGCTTATGACATTGCAAACAAATTAATTGCAAACCCTGCGAGCATGGTAGAAGCTTTAAAAATAGCTGGCTATGGTAAGAAAATATAAGAAATCATTAGGACAAAATTTTCTGCGCGATGATGTGATGTTGGATAAGATATCTTCCTCCATCAACCTTTCTAGCTGCAAAAAAATAATCGAGATAGGTCCAGGGGACGGAGCATTAACAAGAAACCTCCTTGCGCACAATCTCCCAGTAACTGTCGTTGAGTACGATAGAGATTTAATACCCAAGCTGCAGGGTAAATTCTCTGATTTTCATAACTTTTCAATTCTAAATGAGGATATTTTGAAGGTTGATTTACAACATCTAAGTGATAAAAATTCTGTGATTGTTGGGAATTTGCCTTATAACATTTCATCACAAATTATCTTGAAGCTTCTGGAGTCAAGGGTTGAGTACCGGAGTGCCACTTTTTTAATTCAAAAAGAACTAGCCCAAAGGTTTTGCACTAGTTCAAAAAAAAGTACAAAAATCTCTTTATTAGCCCACTTTTTTACAGACATCGAACTGCTTTTTGATGTTTCTCCTGATGCTTTCGTACCTCAACCCAAAGTCACTTCTACCTTGATTAGAGTAAGCCCTCACCAGCGAAATATTGAAAGACTAGAACAATATCTTGAATTGAAAAAAATTTTGGAATCATGCTTTGCCAACCCAAGAAAACAAATCAAGAAATCCCTAACTCAGCTTGGCATTAGATCAGAAAAATTATCATTTGAAAGTAGTTCAAGACCAGACGATCTTGCTCTACAAGATTATTTTGAAATACTAGATATTAGTGAAAAGTAAATTTAAGTTTGTTATTGGCGATATTCAGGGCTGTTATGGAGAGTTTAAGAGCCTTCTAAAAATCATTGACCCCAAAAAGGAAAACAAGATTTTTTGTGTTGGCGATCTTGTAAACAGAGGTCCAGAATCTGAAAAAGTACTCGAATATGTTATGCAACATAATATTAAAAGTGTTTTAGGGAACCATGACCTGCATATGATGGCAATGATTCTAGGGGTTCATAAAATAAAGGATAAGAACCATACTTTGGATAAAGTGCTTTCAAAAAATAAAAGAATTGAGGCAGTTGATTATTTTATTAAGTTCCCTTTTGCTAAAGAACTTAAGGTTAATGATCAGAGGTCACTTATAGTCCATGCTGGTGTTCTGCCTACATGGAGCCTTCAAGATATTCATGCTGCCAATGAAGAGTTATGTGAACTATTAAAGAAAGATCCAGAAAAATTTTTATCTGATATGTATAGCGATCGAAGCAAAGCGATATCAAAATCAACCAACAAAAGGAACAGACAAAGGTATCTTGTAAATGTTTTCACCAGAATGAGGTTTCTTTCTAGAAAAAATAAATTGGATCTTAAGACCAAAACTAAAAAAACTCACAAAAATAAATATCAGCCCTGGTTTAATTATCAACATAAATGCTTAAAAGACATTGATAATATTGTGTTTGGCCATTGGGCAGCACTTAATGGAGTAACAAATCATTCCAATATTAAAGGAATTGATTTAGGTTGTGTTTGGGGTGGCTCGCTTGCTGCAATTAATCTATTTGATAATTCAGTTATTACCATTAACTCAGAGTCATGAAGATATACAAAGTTGGTGGCGCAGTAAGAGATCATATAATGGGCATTAGACCCAATGATTGTGATTGGGTTGTAGTTGGTTCTACGCCTGAACAAATGAAATCTTTAGGCTACAAGCAAGTTGGAGCTGATTTTCCAGTTTTTTTACACCCTGAAACTAATGAAGAGTATGCACTAGCAAGAACAGAGAAAAAAACTGGCAAAGGCTACTCAGGCTTCTCGGTGCAATATGAAAAAAATATTTCCTTAGAAGAAGATTTGTTGAGGAGAGATCTTACCATCAATTCCATTGCAATGAGTGAAGATGGCCAGATAATTGATCCCTACAATGGAGTAAAAGATATTAAAAATAAAATCTTGAGACACACTTCTGAAGCCTTTTATGAAGACCCATTGAGAGCATTAAGGTTAGGAAGATTTAAGACTAAATTTAATGATTTTGTCATCCACGAAGATACAACCGAAGCCTTATCAAAAATATTACTTTCTGGAGAAATTGCACATTTAACAAAAGAAAGAGTATTGCAAGAGGTAAAAAAAGGTTTTGAAATAAATCCGCTTAAATATTTACAAAATATTATGCAGCTTAATTTATCAACGCCATGGTTTGATGATTTAACATTGCTGCCCGAAACAGTATCAAATGATTTTGTATATTCTTGGTGCCAAATATCGCAACTAAATGACTTTAATTTTGCTCATAGATTGTTAGAAAGCAATCACTTGAAAACAACTTTGAATGTATGGCAAGAAATGCATAATTACAGCCTACAATCTGAGGTTGATGACAAAGTTAGTTTTTTCCAAAAGATGACATCACCAAAATATGATAAATATTTCGTCAATCTGCTCCCCCACTTTGATTTAACCATGCAATCTTGTAAAAAGATTTATGAGGAAATTAAGGCTATAGACTTTAGCTATCTTGCAAACCTTGATCCTAATCTCTTATACAATGAAAAGAAAAACAGGATAAAGGAAATAGTTGAAAAGAATGAATAATACAATTTTTATTACAGGAGGAGCGAAACGAATTGGAAAAGCTATCGTTGCACACTTCCATAAGATTGGGTGGAATATAGTTTTTCAATACCGCACCTCTTCAGAAAGTGCCCAAACAATTTCAGAAGAATTAAATGGAATAAGAAGTAACTCATGTTTTGCATATCAGGCAGATCTAGATTCTCTTGATGACATCAATTGGCTCTGCAATACCATTCAGAAAGATCATAAAAATCTTAAAGCAATTATCAATAATGCCTCTACTTTCTACCCTAAACCGATTGCTGAAATAGATGAAGAGGATTGGGAGTCATTAATTTCCTCAAATTTAAAAGCGCCTATTTTCATTAGCAAATACTTAGCAGAGGATATAAAAAATAATAAAGGTTCTATCGTAAACATGGTTGATATATATGCTGAACAAGGTCTAGCTAACTATACGATTTATTCTGCTGCGAAGGCAGGCCTTTATAACCTCACCAAATCCTTGGCCAAAGAGCTAGCCCCAAATGTCACTGTAAATTCTGTTTCTCCGGGAATAATACTTTGGGATGAAACCAATCCTCCAGATGAACAAAAGCAAAATAAGATGCTGTCTGAGGTCCCGCTCAGAAGAATGGGTAATGAAAAGGACATAGTATCAACAGTAGATTTCCTTGTTACAAAGAATAGGTATATGACTGGGAGAAATATTAATGTTGATGGAGGCAAATCATTGGGATGAATGAACAGATAGTTGAGCTTCTAATAAGAGATAGAAAGTTTATTTTTAAGATTCCATATAGTGATTATCTACCGTTTAAAGAGGCAGAAAAAAAAGTTATTAAACTAATTGAAGAGATTAACCCACCTGAGGATAAATTGGATTATGGTTTTGTTTACTCTGCGCTTAAGTTGGCTATCGAAAATGATAAATTACTAGAAAATACTGTCTCAGAAGCTAACGAAACAGAAAAACAAATTCATACTCTCACAGAGAAACTGGAAATTTTTTTGAATCAGTGATTAAAAAAAGTGAAAAAAATACTATATTAGTTTTATCTGGATCATTTGTTTTCAGAATTTACTCTAGAACCGATAATGTAAATCTAGGGAAGCGGATTCTACACAGCTGTGCGTTACCAAAAAGGGAAGCCTTACTATGTGGATGAGCTACCCACCTGACCTCAAGGGTTCAGGGTGACTGTTAACTATGATTCAGATCCTTCCTAAATCTAATATCCGAAAAGAATTTCTAGATAAGCGCTTGCAACTCAGTCTTAGCGAAAGGTTTACTCTTTCAAAAAAAATTCATAATAACCTAATTAAGCAATCTTCCTACAGAAAAAGTAAGAACATTGGAATATTCATGCCTATAAAAAATGAACCAATATTGTTTCCTGATTATAGAAAAATAAATTTTGTTCCTGTCATTAAAAATGAGCATCTGAAGTATTGTTATGTTGGCAATTTGTTAGTGCAAAAAAGTTTTAATATTCTTGAACCCATTAAAAGAGAGTATGTCCAAGCAAAGAAATTGAACTTATTGCTTGTGCCTTTTTTAGCATTTAATACAGACCTTCACAGAGTCGGTTATGGCAAGGGTTTCTATGATCGTCTTTTATCTCTAATTAGCCATCAGCACTATCGGCCAAAAGTATGGGGCATTGGCTATCAGTTTCAGCTCTGTCAAAACTCCTTCAACAATAAAAGTGATATAAGATTAGATAAAGTAATTACCGATCAAAAAATATATGGATAAAAAACTTAATGCAGCAGAAGGCGCTTACAGCAAAATTCTTAATCTTTGTACAGGCGATATTATCATGGGTATTGGAACTGGCAGCACAACTGATATTTTCACTCAAACCTATATGCCTAAACTTAAAAATAGGATTACAAAAGTATATTCCAGCTCTGATAGGTCAACAAAACTTTTGCATTCTTTGGGTTTTACTGTTGTTGAAAGTTTGCCTACGACAAAGTGTATTGATATTTATGTTGACGGAGCCGATGAAATTGATATGGATTTAAATCTAATAAAAGGTGGTGGTGGCGCTCATTTTAGAGAAAAAATGCTCACAAAATCTTCATCTTGTTTTCTTTGCATTGCCGACGATTCAAAGAAAGTTAATGCTCTAGGAAGATTTGGAATTCCAGTAGAGATAAAAGCTGAAAAATTGGACCATGTGAAAAAAAAATTATTGGAATACTTTCCTGAATTCTCTCAAAGAGACAACTTATCAGATAACGGCAATGTGTTGGCAGATCTAAGGGGGAAAATTTTAGATGAACCCATTAAATTTGAAAAAATAGTTAATAGCATTGAAGGAGTTGTGGAGGTTGGCATATTTGCAATAGATAAACCAAGCCTTGCAATAGTCGGCCTTGCAGATGGCTATGAATTAATAGAATCTTCAATGGCCTGAACGACCATCGAGTCTTTTGGATCAATTTTATGAGAGAAACTTTTAACTGTGCCATCTTTTGTGATCAAGTACTTATGAAAATTCCATCTAGGCCTCTCTTTTGTAGCTAAAAAAAGCTTTTTATAGAAAGGGTGGGTGTTCGCAGCACCAACATTTGTTAAAGAGAACAATGGAAAACTTATGTTGTAGTTTGTTTTGCAAAATTCTTCAACCTCCTGTTCTTCATTAAATTCTTGATACAAAAAATTTCGTGATGGGAAACCCAATACTACAAAATCATCATCACTATAAGTTCTACTGAGTTCCTCTAATTGCTCATATTGGTAAGTAAATCCACATTTACTTGCAGTATTTACTACCAATATTGTCTTGTCTTTGTATTTACAAAGATTCTGATACTCACTTTTGTTGAGTACTTTTACCTCTTCGTCTAACAAGGACGGGCATTCAGCATAGAAAATGCTTGATATCAATAAAATTAATAAAGTTCGAAGTTTAGCCATTCGGTGATATGCCCAACAATAATACTAAGAATATTAGACACAATACTACAAGCTCAAAAGATTCGGAAAGTTTTTCTCTCATATTACCCAACCAATAAAACCTCTCCAATTAAATACTTGTTTAAAAAAATGGGGCCATAGCCCCATTTGTGTCAGTCATGGGGGAGAGGAGAGACTGACTTAGAATGTTAATCTTAGCTAGTTTTTTATTAATATCAATAGTTTTTATAAATAAATATAAATATTTTTTATATTAGTTTAAAGCTTTATATTCACAGCTGTTCCAAGCGTGATTCTAGAAAAAAGATTGATAACATCTATATTTGACATTCGAATGCAGCCTTTCGAAGCCTTGCTACCTAATCTCCATTCTTCAGGTGTTCCGTGTATGTAGATATATCTTTGAAATGAGTCCACTCCAATACCTTTATTTTTACCTGGCTCAAGACCTTCTAGCCAAATTACTCTGCTTTGCACAACATCATCTTTAACTATGATCTTTTCTTCATCGTGTATAGGATAAATTTCACCATTAAAGATACGACCAATAAGTCTGCCACCGTAAGGCACTTGTTCTCCTATCAGTTTTTTTACAGCATGTTTCCCTAATGGTGTTTTAAATGATCCTTCTTCAGACCCTTCGCCAAAAGCAGAAGTAGAAATTACATACTCTTCAATAATTGAGTCATTCTCAAGTAAAAATAATTTTTGTTCTGATATTGAAATCTCAATTTCCGTGCCACCAATTTTGCTCATAATCATAATTAAATAAAGGAGTATTGTTCTCACTCTTTTATTTTTCCTTGTAATATCACCATTAACAATACCAATGAAGAAAAAATTATTAATGGCCAGTTTCCGAAAAGCAAGAATACCGTACTTGTAGTATTTAAATATATATCATCAATAATGTAGCCATCTTTACCTCTAATTAATTTTTTATCCTCATATGAAAGAGAGGGTGAGACAATAGAGCTTATTCCATCTTTTGTTGATCTTGCTATCCACTTATTTGATTCTACTGCTCTTGCTTTTACATGCTTGTAATGCTGCAGTGGCATAGCATCTCCATACCAACTGTCATTGCTCACATGAAATATCATTGATGCATTTCTAGTTCTTTTTAAAAAGGTGCTATCAAAAACTAATTCCCAACATATAAGGCCAGATGCTTCATGTCCTTGTACAGAAACATTTGCTTGATTGGGTGCACCTGGAGATAAGCTTTTAAAATATGGGTTAACAAAAAATGAACTTAATGAATTAAGCAATCCACCAAAAGGCTGAAATTCTCCGAATGGAACAAGATTCCTTTTATCTGTTTTTTCACCTGTTCTCAAATTAACAATTGAATTAAAAATATCCTCATCTCCAGTATAAAAACCACCAATTATTTCTTTGTCAGAATTTATCTCTAAATTTTGATTTAGTTGCGTAACGGCTTCAGGCCAAACAACAACATCAACATCAAGCTTATTTGTGACCTCTATCAATTTATCTAAATTTAGATTGACTGGTTGTATTACAGCTGTCTTTAAAGACATCACATTTTCATTTGATTGAAAGTGGCCTGGACCAAAAACCAATGAAAGAAAAATTACACCTGATAATGGAATAAACACCCTTCTTTCTTTTGATTTTGCAATTAGAGCAACTCCAAACACAATTAGAAAACTTGTTCCTGCAATCCCAACTATTGGCAACATTCCCCATAGCTCCTCTGAAATCATTCCAAGCTTCAACCAGGGGATGCCTGTCATTAGGTATGATCTGATAAACTCCAGCAAAAAGAACGCAGATGGAGCTATTAAAACAAAATATTTATGTGTCCAGTAATAACTGCATAATGCAGAAAAAAAACCAAAATATAAGGAGAGGTAAGAGATTAAGACTGCAGAGATAACTAGACTAACAAATATCCCAGCGCCATAGAAATTAATAGCACTGAAAATCCATGAAACATTTAAAGACCAAAAAACAATCCCTAATAGAAACCCAAAAAGAAATGGATGATTTTTCAATTAACTCGTACCGTTATTTTTTTTATTTTTCTTTGATCTGCAGAAGTTACCACAAGCTCTAGTCTATCTAATGCTAAACTTTCTCCGACCTTAGGCATAAAACCTATTTCTTTTAGCATATACCCTCCCAAACTTTCTGCTTCCGGGCAATCTAAAACAACATCAAAGAACTCTTCAAACTTTTCTTTCTCAATGGTCGCTGAAACAATAAATTCATTATCGTTAATTTTTATAATCTCATCATTCTTTTCTTCATAAAACTCGTCCTCAATCTCACCCACAATCTCTTCTAAAATATCTTCAATTGTTATCAAACCTACCAGCATTCCATATTCATCTATTACCATTGCAAGGTGGGCACGATCTTTTTTAAAATCTTCTAACATAGAAGTAACAGATTTAGTTTCTGGTACAATTTTTACTTCCCTGATGAGCTCATTTATATTGAAATCACTATTTGAAGAGCCGATGATCTCAATCAAATCCTTGACATGCAAAATTCCAATTACCCCGGCATTTTTTTCATCATAAACTGGATAACGAGAGTGGCGTGTTTCATTAAGAACACTAATTATTTCTTGTAAGTTTTGGTTTTCATTTAGTGAGGATATATTAATTTCAGGAATCATAATTTCTTTAACTACTGTTCCTTTAATCTTTAGCACATTTTCAATCAGCTCTTGAATCTGCTCATCGTTAGGCTGATCAGAATCTAACTTTGGCTCTGGGTTTAAATTTAAAAGATTTTTGAGCTTAGAGAATAAAGATTGCGAGGGGTCTTCTGACATTATTTGTATGGATTATCTATACCAATTGAGTTTAAAAAATTTGTTTCCTTTTTCTCCATAAATATAGCATCTTCTTCTTTGTCATGCATATAGCCAATCAAATGAAGCAATGAATGAAAAAGTAAATGCGAAAAATGATCCTCTAAACTTTTGCCTTGTTCTAAGCTTTCTTGAATTAAAATTTCTGCACATATTAATACTTCTCCATGACATTTATTTATAATCTTTTTCGGTTGCTTTGATGGGAAAGCCAGAACATTTGTAGGTTTGTCTTTATCCCTAAATTGTTTATTGACATCCTTTATTTCCAGCTGTGTTAAAAAACTTACTTCAGCAAAAATCTCCTCTATATGAAAAAAAGTTCTAAATTTCTCTAGCTTGCTTTCGAATTGTCCTAAAAATTTAGAAATTGATTTAGGGGTATTGTGAAATTCAATAGTTACGTATTTATTCGAAATTATCATATGCCTGAACAATTTCTTGCACTAAGGGGTGTCTTATTACATCTTTTGCCTCAAAGTGAGTAAATTTTATCGAATCAATATTTTTCAGAACCTCAACGGAGTTTCTTAGTCCAGATGTAATACTCTTTGGTAGGTCTACTTGGCTCAAGTCGCCATTTACAACTGCTTTAGATCCAAAGCCTAATCGTGTTAAAAACATTTTCATTTGTTCAATGGTAGTATTCTGCCCTTCATCCATAATGATGAATGCTTCTCTTAGTGTTCTGCCTCGCATATATGCTAAAGGTGCAATTTCGATAATATCCCGTTCAACTAACCTATTAACTCTTTCTGCGCCCAACATGTCGTGCAAAGCATCATATAAGGGTCTTAGATATGGATCAATTTTAGAACTTAAATCTCCAGGCAAGAATCCTAACTTTTCTCCAGCTTCAACTGCAGGACGAACTAATACAATCTTTCTAATTTTTTCCTTTAAAAGGTCATCAACTGCACATGCAACAGCTAGAAAAGTTTTTCCTGTCCCAGATGGGCCAACTCCAAAAGTAAGATCAGAGTTCTGAATATTCTCAATATATTCTTTTTGATTTTTGCCACGGGCAGTAATATTTACTCTAGGTGTTTTAATGTTTGTAAAGCCCTTTGCTTTATCATCATCAGAAAATTTTGCAGTATGCAAACTTAAGTGAACAAGATCTGGAGTAATTATAGAATTTAGCTCTAGTTTTTCTTTTAAATCTAAGAGAGCTGAAATAGCAATGCCAACGTCGGCTTTTTTACCGGAGAGATCAAACTCAGTTCCGTTTTGGCTGACCTTAATTTTTAATGCCTTTTCAATCTGTTTTAGATGCTTATTGAACTCTCCACATAAAAGTTGAAGGCGGTCAGGGCTCAGATTAGAAAAGTTTAAATTATGGTTATACAAAAGCTTTAGTGTTCAATGGTCCCTCTGAGTGAGTTAGCCAAAACATCATTAACTCGAATATTAACCAATTGACCAGCCAAATCAATACCATTACTAGCAAAATTAACAACTCTGTTGCATTCAGTCCTAGCTTGATATTCATCTTTGTTCTTTTTGGATTTACCTGTAACTAAACAACTTTGTATAGATCCGAATAATTTCTCGCTGCGTTCAGTTGCATATATATTCAAAAGCTCCTGAAGTTCGTCGAGCCTCTGCTTTTTTTCAGCATCAGAAACATTATCCTTCATACCAGCTGCTGGAGTACCAGGTCTTTGGCTGTAAATAAAGCTGTAAGAATTATCAAACTTTACTTCTTCAACAAGCTCCATGGTTTCATGAAAGTCAGATTTTTTTTCACCAGGAAATCCAACTATGAAATCAGAAGAAATTGGAATATCTGGTCTAATTTTTTTTATTTCACTAATAATCTCTATGTATTTTTGTTTTGTGTAGTCTCGCTTCATTCTGCGTAAAATATCATCGGAACCAGACTGAACTGGCAAATGAAATTGATTTGCCAGCTTAGGCACAGATTGATAACAGTCCAGAAGGTTCTTATCTACATCATTAGGATGGGAAGTTGTAAACCTAATTCTTTTTATTTCATCGAACTCAGCAATTATTTGAATTAGGTCACCTATTCTTAGCTGACGATCTTCCCATACTGCTGTAAATGCATTCACATTTTGCCCAAGCAAGGTAATTTCAGTTGCGCCATTTTTTATTAAATCTACTACTTCTTTCAAAATGCTATCTAGATTCCTGCTTACCTCTTCTCCTCTGGTATATGGAACAACACAAAATGTACAAAACTTTGAGCAACCTTCCATTATTGTTAAAAATACAGAGCTTTCTGATCTAGAAACTTGTGGCATCTCATCAAACTTTTTTATCTCATCAAATGTTGTTTCAACTACAGGAATTGAATCAGACTTTTCAAGCAATTCATTTGTTTTATGTAAATCTTGTGGTCCAAATACCAAATTCACATAAGGAGCCCTTTTTATAATCTTTTCCCCTTCTTGAGATGCGACACAACCAGCTACTGCAATTTTAAGGTTGCTATTCTTCTCTTTTATTTTTCTTAGCCTGCCTAGTTCTGAGTAAACTTTATCCTCAGCCTTTTCACGAATGGAACAGGTATTAAGCACCACGATGTCAGCATCTTCAGGATTATCTGAAATTTCAATTTTTTCTTTTGAATTGAGTACATCTATAATTTTTCCAGAATCGTACTGATTCATCTGGCAACCATAAGTCTTGATGTATAGTTTTTTTGTCATATATTCTTATTGTGAAACAAAAAATTTATAAAATTAAGTTTATTCAAGTAGGTGAAGTATACGAAATATATGCCAAGAATATATATCAAAGTGATCTTTACGGTTTTATTGAAGTTGAGGGTTATGTTTTCGATAAAAGTTCAAAATTGGTAGTTGATACTTCTGAGGAAAAATTAAAATCAGAGTTTAATGATGTAAAAAGAACCTATGTGCCGATAAATTCTGTAGTAAGGATAGATGAGGTAACTGAACCAGGAAAATCAAGGATTTCTAAAGCGGATCCCAAAAATGTTGCTCAATTTCCATTGAATATTTCTAGAAAGTGAAAAGATTTTAAAAAGTCTAGCTATAGCAACTAAGTCATTCTCAAACGATTCATATGTTTAATTTATTTTTTATCTGTCGTTAATTTGTAACAAATAAGTAATAGGATAAAAAACTTGGAAAGAAGAAACTTTTTAAAATTAATTTCATTATCAATCTTATTTGTTGGTCTCAATCTTTTTTCAAGCGTAAAAAGATCAGTCAAATTTAAACACGGTATCGCAAGTGGTGACCCCACAGACAGCAGCATTATTCTTTGGACAAGAGTAACAGCTGATAATAATAAAAAGATACTGGCTACATATGAGGTCTCAGATACCAAGGATTTTAAGGACATTATTGCATCTGGACAGTATCAAACAGATAAAAATAAAGATTTTACTGTTAAGGTAGATGTTTTAATCCCAAAAAATTTTAGAGGGAAACAAATTTTTTACCGGTTCAAAGCAGAGGGTGTCACCTCTAAAATAGGTGCAACTACCACATTACCACAAAGCCCTTCAAATTTTAAAATTGCCATTTTTAGTTGCTCAAATTATCCTGCTGGTTACTTCAACGCATATAATGCGGCATCAAAAGATAACTCAATTAATATGGGAATTCACGTCGGTGATTATTTATATGAATACAAGCAGGGGGAATATGCCACTGAAAATGCAGTACAGCTTAATAGGCAGCCTATTCCGAACAAAGAAATAACTACGTTGAATGATTACCGCTTACGTCATGCACAATATAAGACAGATGTTGATTTGCAAGCATTACATTCTTCAATACCAATGGCTTGTGCATGGGATGATCATGAGATAACCAATGATGCATGGAAGGACGGTGCAGAAAATCATCAAGCAAATGAAGGGTCATTTAACATTAGAAAGAGAAATGCTTTAAAAGCTTATTTTGAATGGATGCCTGTTAGAGAGCCTAAAAATCAATTTAAAAATTGGAAGAGATACAAAGTTGGGAATCTAGTTGATATTAAATTATTAGAAACACGACTTTCATCAAGATCTGAGCAAATTAAATTAACTAAATATATAACTAAAGAGGGTATTTTTTTAAAAGAAGGTTTTTATAAAACTCTAAACAATAAAAAAAGAAATCTATTAGGTAAGGAGCAATTGAATTTTGTTAAAGAAAATGTTGGGTCGAATCAAGCCTGGAATGTTTATGCACAGCAAGTATTGCTGGCATCTCTAAAGCTTCCATCCATCCCGAGCGATATTATCGATATGTTGCCTGACTATCAACAATATTATAAAACTGTTATAAAAGAAGATCTTCCGTATAATCTTGATGCTTGGGATGGCTATCCTTCTGAAAGAGAAAAATTTCTAAAAATTGTTGGTTCTACTTCCAAAAAGAATCTTTTCATTGCTGGAGATACGCACAATTGTTGGGCTAATAATATTATGCTTGATGATAAATTTGTTGGAGCTGAGCTAGCAACTCCTTCTGTAACGTCTCCAGGAGCATCAGAAAATTTTAATGGCATGATCTCTTCAAAGCAATTGGAGAATGCAATGATGCTTAAGAACAAAAATCTTAAATGGACCAATCTTGCTGATCGGGGTTATTTAACAATTAACTTTAAACCTGAAATCGCCACAACAGAATTTATAGCAGTTGATACCATTTCTTCAAGAAATTACAAAACCAAAATTTTAAAGAGAGTAGAAATTACTCCGGAACAAGAGCTTACTTAAAGTAAATTTCTCGAAAAAACTTTAACTCTTTTACAGATTCCTTTACATCATCCATTGCTCGGTGTGAAGATTGCTTTTTGAACTCTTCAGCATTGGGATACCATCTGGTAATGACTTCTTTAAATGAGCTAACATCAATGTGTCTGTAGTGGAAATGATTTGCTAGTTTGGGCATATGCTTAATTAAGAATCGTCTATCGTGCGAAATGCTATTGCCGCATAATGGTGATTGATGTTGTTTGATATGTTTTTTAAAAAATTTTAGAGCATCCTGTTCTGCTTGTTTTAGTGAAAATGTGCTGTTTTCAATTTTTTGAATTAAGCCACTTGATGAATGTTGCTTTTGATTCCATTCATTCATTAGTGAAAGAATTTCGTTGGGTTGTGAAATAGCAATTTCAGGGCCCTCCTCTACTATATTTAAGTCAGCGTCTGTTATGAGACATGCGATTTCAATAATATGATCTTTCTCAGGATTAAGCCCTGTCATTTCCAGATCTAGCCATGCTAGTAAATTTGATCTTGCCATTTATACTTAGTTACTAACAATAATACTATATGAGCAACGAAGATAATGAAAAAGTATTTTTTGGGAGCAAAGAAGTCTCCAAAAAAGATAAGAAGCTTGGTGTAGATAATATTTTTACCAAAGTAAATGAAAACTATGATCTGATGAATGATCTTATGTCTTTAGGGGCACATAGATTATGGAAGAATCATTTTGTTTCAACATCAAATATCAATGAAAATTCGGTAATCCTTGATTTAGCAGGAGGTACAGGGGATATTTCTAAAATTGCCTCAAAAATTATATCCAAACAAAACGTTTATCTTTGTGATCAAAATGCATCTATGGTTGAAAGTGCAAAAGAAAGAGCTTTGAATGAGGGTTTTTATAATTCAATGCATTTCAATGTTGCAAGTGCTGAAGAATTGCCATTTCAAGATAATTTTTTTGATCAAGTATTTATTTCATTTGGGTTCAGGAACTTTTCCGATAAACCGAAGGCATTGAGGGAGATTAGACGAGTTATTAAGTCTGGTGGCTTTTTAAATATTCTCGAGTTCTCAAAAGTTCAAGACCAAGTATTTTCTAAAATTTATGATTTTTATAGCTTTAATGTAATTCCTAAAATTGGAAAAATAATTTCAAATGATTCTGATAGTTATAAATACTTAGTTGAATCGATACGAACCCATGAAGATCAAGAAAACCTAAGAAAAATGATTTTAGATTGTGGTTTTGATGAGGCAAATTTTGAAAATTTATTCAATGGAATAGTTTCAATTCATAAAGGAAAAAAATGAGGATTTTAAGACTCTTTTATATCTTTTTTAGTATCAGGAATACAGGAATTTTTAATAAGCTTACTCCCTCTTTTAATCCGCTATTAAACACTTTTGTTAAAGTTAATGATAGTGAAAAAAAGTTCAGGATTACTTTAGAGCATCTTGGCCCAGTATTTATTAAATTAGGACAACTTTTATCAACAAGAACTGACCTATTTGATCGTTCAGTCACTCAAGAATTGAATAAATTAACTGATTCGTGTGCTCCAGTTGATTTTGAGTCTATTAAAGAGACTATTGAAACACAATTGCTTTCTAAAGCAGAAAAGATCTTAACAACAATTGAGGATAAACCACTTGCATCAGCATCATTGGCTCAGGTCCATAAGTTTAAATTTGGAGGTAAAGATTTTGTAATTAAAGTACAAAGACCAGGCCTAGAAGACTTAGTAAAAAGAGATCTTGATGCTTTAAAGCTGGCGGCTAGGTATTCTGCTTTTTTTCTTAAACACTACCCTAGGATCAAGCCTTTTGAGCTTATTGAACAATATGAAAATGTCATTCTACAGGAGCTTGATTTCAGAATTGAAGCCGCAAACTCAAATAAAACTCATGAGAATTTCAAATCTAGTAGCTATCTGGAAATACCCAAGATTGCTGATGATTTTACGACAAGAAAAATCCTTGTAATGCCATTTATAGATGGGATTCCTGTGACGAATATCTCTTCACTAATAAAATATGGAATAAATAAAAAACAACTAGCAGAAGTGGGAGTAAGAATATTTCTAAAGCAGGTTTTTGAAGACAATTTTTTCCACGCAGATATGCATCCTGGTAACATTTTTGCTGCTAAAACTGATCCAGAAAACCCACACTATATTGCAGTTGACTATGCAATCTGTGGCTCATTAACTGAATCAAATCAAATCTTGCTGGCACAAATGATATCTTCACTTGTTGAGCAAGATTTTTATACATTGGCACAATTATTCATATACGCCGAATGGGTAGATAAGAAAACAAAAACTGAAGAGTTGGAAAAGGTTCTACGTGCTAATTGTGAGCAGCTACTCAATCAGCCACTATCAAAAATATTGTTTGGAGAATTGTTGCTTGATCTTTTTGATGCAATGCGTCCATTCAATCTATTTATTGATGATGATCTTCTGCTGTTAGTAAAAACTTTAATTCATATTGAAGGCATGGGACGGCAGATTTATCCCGATCTCGATTTTTGGGGCATTGCATCTCCATTCTTACATGACTGGTTCAAAGAAAAATATAGTGTGAAAGGGTTGGTTAAGTATCTTGTATCAAAAAAACATATACTTACATATATGATTGTAAAGAAAATAGAGGAAACGCAAGATATGTACTCTGAATTCTATGGAGAAAAATCATGAGCATAGGGTTTTGGCAAATAATTATTGTCATACTTATTATCCTGCTTGTCTTTGGGAGCAAGAGGATTGCAAGTTTGGGTTCTGATCTTGGGAAAGCATTAAAAGGGTTTAAGAAAGAGGTCAAAGAAGATGATACAGATAGGAATTCCTGAAATCCTACTTATCTCAATTATTGCTATTCTATTTATTAAGCCAAACAATCTTGTTAGCTTTATTCAAGGTATCACCAAATTCTTCTTAAGGTTTAAGGCTAATGTTGAAAATATTAAAGAGGAGGCTGAAAAGACTTTAAATATTGAAGAGCTAAAACAAGATGTTTTCAATGAGCAGAAAATGAAATCATTTGATAATGACAGAAAAAATTAGCACCTCTTTATTGCCACATTTTTCTGAATTAAGAAAACGAATTCTATATGCTTTTATTTTTTTTGCTGTGGTCTTTGTCCTGCTTTATCCTTTTAGCGGACAAATATTCGATGCCTTTGTTGCTTATTCAAGAGCATCAGTAGGTTTAAATCTTATTGCTATTGAAGTTGCATCTCCCTTTTTAGTGCCATTACGTCTTGTTCTTTTTTTAACTTTTTTGATATCTGCGCCTTATTTGATTTTCCAGTTGTTAAGTTTTATGGCTCCTGGGCTTTATGAAAATGAAAAAAATTTTATTTTTTCGAGATCAGTCATTGGAACATTGTTATTTTTTTGTGGTATATGTTTTTGTTATTTCATTGTTCTGCCGAATGTCTTTAATTTTTTTCAAAGCATAAGCCCATCCGTAGTGGAAATATCAACAGATATTACAAAATTTTTAGATTTTAGCTTGTTGCTGTTTTTGGCTTTTGGTTTAGCATCTCAAGTACCAATAATCGTTAATGGCTTGATTCTTTTCAATATTATAAAAAAAGAGTCTCTGTCTGAGAATCGAGGCTGGGTTTTAGTCTTATCATTTGTTTTTGGTATGCTGCTTTCTCCTCCTGATGTAATTTCCCAAATTATGTTGGCAGTGCCTGTATACTTGCTATTTGAATTTGGGCTTCTATTTAGCAATGAAAAGAAGGCGCAATAATATACTAAAGAAGGATGTAAAGTCCTTAAAATACCAACAACGCATCGAGAAGAGCAAAAAACAATACTCGAGAAAAACGAGCACAGATCATATCAATCTAAAAGATTAATAAAATACTTGTTTTATTTGTCACATTTCTGTAACATAAATGTCATATGAAAGTAACATTAATTTTAAGTCTTGTGGTTTTATCAATGTCTATGGCATCTTATGAAATCATGGATATTGGAAATAAACTAAATACAACAAATCTAGGTCTAAGAGTTATGGACGATCCTGAAGAAGCTGAAAATAATTGTCCAAACTCCTCTAATGGTTGTTTGATTAGGTCTGCAGATGGGGAGCTGACTATCTATCTAAAGGACTTTGCTTCCTCTATGGATAAAGATATTTCATTATTTGGTTTAATGTTTGATGCTTATCAGCTAAATGAATTCGGAAATATAGACGTCCTCAAAACATGTCGCATGAAGCTGGCTTATGCAAAAACTAATAAGTATAGAAAAGCATCAGACATTTTAAGCCAAAAATGTTAGGTTGAAGCCTGCTTTACAACTCTAGCAGGCCCTTTTTCCTCTAATCAACTCATCTACAATTGTAGGGTCTGCTAGAGTTGTTGTGTCGCCTAACTCATCAGTATTGTTGTTTGCTATTTTACGGAGGATTCGACGCATTATTTTTCCTGATCTTGTTTTTGGAAGATCTCTAACAAATTGAATATGCTCTGGTTTGGCAATTTTTCCAATCGACAAGCTTACTTGTTCCATTATCTCTTCATAAGTATTTGCTTGTCTGGCTTCTATTTTTTTTAAAATAACAAATGCATAAATTGCTTGGCCCTTTATGTCATGATCAATGCCTACGACTGCAGCCTCTGCAACATTTTGATGTTCTACAATTGCACTTTCAACCTCTGCAGTGCCTATTCTGTGTCCAGATACGTTTAAAACGTCGTCAACTCGGCCAGTAACCCAATAGTATCCATCCTTATCTCTTTTTGCCCCATCACCAGTAAAGTATCTTTCTTTGTATGTGGAAAAATATGTCTCTATCATCCTTTGATGATCTCCATATACCGTTCTTATTTGACTTGGCCAACTTTGATCAATACATAGATTGCCTTTAGCTTCTCCTTCTAATGTTTTTCCATCTCCATCAACTAAGGATGGAATAACCCCAAAAAATGGTAGAGTTGCTGATCCTGGCTTTGTTGGAGTGACGCCAGCAATAGGGCTTATAAGAACCGAACCAGTTTCTGTTTGCCACCAAGTATCTACAACTTCACATGAAGAGTTGCCAACTTTTTCAAAATACCACTGCCAAACATCGGGGTTAATTGGTTCACCCACAGTTCCAAGAACCTCTAGAGAATTTCTTGAACTCGATTCTAAATATTTCTCTCCAGCTGCAATTAGTGCTCTTATTGCAGTTGGAGCTGTATAAAAAATATTGACCTTGTGATCGTCACAGACCTGCCAGAATCTTGAAGCATCTGGATAAGTTGGTACCCCTTCAAACATAAGTGTTGTGCCTCCATTGGAAAGAGGGCCATATAAAATATATGTATGTCCGGTTATCCAGCCAACATCTGCAGTGCACCAAAATATTTTGTTTTCTTGATAACCAAAAATATATTTAAATGTCAGGTGAGCTCCTAGAAGATAACCTCCAGTGGTATGCATGACGCCCTTTGGTTTACCAGTAGAGCCCGAAGTGTAAAGAATAAATGATGGGTCCTCGGCTTGTAAGCGCTCACATTCGCAAAATTTTTCCTGTTTGCTGACCAGGTCGTCGTAACAAATATCTCTACTAGAATCCCAATAGGTTTCAGTGCCAGTGTATTTTTTTACAATGACTTTCTTTACTAGATTTGCCCCCTGTAGAGCATTATCAACATTCTTTTTCAAAGGCACTCTTTTGCCACCGCGGATCCCTTCATCTGCTGTAATAACAAATCGGCAATCTGAATCATCAATTCGTGACCTTATTGCTTCAGGTGAAAAGCCACCAAAGACTACAGAATGAACTGCACCTATACGCATACAAGCTAGCATTGCGTACGCTGCTTCTAGAATCATTGGCATATAAATGCATACCCTGTCTCCTTTTTTTACCCCTATAGCTTTCAATCCATTTGCCAGAACAGAAATATTCTCCAACAATTCCTTGTAAGTTATGGTCTTGGTTTTTAAGCGTTCATCACCTTGCCAAATTATTGCTTTTTTTTCTGGATTTTTTTTTGCATGCCTATCAACGCAGTTATAAGCAATATTTAATATGCCGTCCTCAAACCATGAAGCATTTTCAAAATTGTTGTTAGATCCTAAAGTCGGCTCTACAAACCAATCTAGATTTTCTAGTGCTTTACTTAAGAAAAAATTATCAGGAGCATTAATTGATTCTAGATATTCACGATTGTAACTATCTAAATCTTTAAGGTGAGGATTATTAAACTTTGGTTTTTCAAAGTTTTTCATTTGATTCTATTTGTTCAATCATTTCAATGATATTACTAGAAATATATAAATTGGGTGGAGCCATTGGTATGTATTGCATTTTTAATGCTTTTTCTATCCAGTTAATTATTTCTGTCCAAAAATTATCTTTATTAAACAAATAAATATTTTTACCTAGGGTGTCTAGGCCATCTAGGTTAACTATATCAATCAGCTCATCTAGTGTACCTAGACCTCCTGGGAAAATTATAAAAATATCTGAGTTATCGATCATTAACTGCTTTCTTACTGAAAATTTTTCTGCAACTTCTAAATGATCAATATAATCAGGGGTAAACCCTTTCTTATGAAAAAGTTGGAGTGTATAACCACTAACTTTTGCACCTTTATTGGAAAATTCATTTGAGATATACCCCATGTTTCCTCTGTTGCCACCTCCATAAACTAAACCATATCCTTTAGATGAAAAAAACTCAGCCAAATGGCTGAGTTCTTTACTTACGTCTATCCCTACATTTTTTGAGGATAGAAAAAAACATACGTTTTTCAATTTATTACTGGGTCTAGTTCTCCAGTTTTATATTTATCTGTCATATCAAACAGTGAGATAGATTTAATTTTAGATGCATTGCCACTACACCCAAACGCTTCGTAACGATCAATGCAAATTTTCTTCATGGCATCGACAGTCTTACCTAAATATTTTCTAGGATCAAATTCGCTCTTATTTTCGGCCATAAATTTTCTTATCGTTGCTGTTGAGGCAAGTCTAAGATCGGTATCAATATTTACCTTTCTAACACCATTTTTGATTCCTTCCTGTATTTCCTCGACTGGCACACCGTAGGTTTCAGGAATTTCACCACCATATTGATTAATTATTTCTAGCTGATCTTGTGGAACGCTTGAAGATCCATGCATAACTAGATGAGTGTTCGGAATTCTTTCATGTAATTCTTTAACTCTTTTCATTGACAGAATATCTCCTGTTGGTGGTCTAGTAAATTTATAAGCGCCATGTGAAGTGCCGATAGCAATAGCTAGTGCATCAACTTTGGTATCTTTAACAAATGAGGCCGCTTCATCAGGATCAGTCAATAACATATCTTCACTTAAGACCCCTTCAGCACCGCTGCCGTCTTCTTCGCCTGCCATACCAGTTTCAAGAGAACCCAAACATCCAAGTTCACCTTCTACTGAAACCCCACATGCGTGGGCAAATTCTACAGTTTTCCTTGTTACATCAACATTGTATTCATAAGAAGACGGAGTTTTCATATCCTCCATTAAAGATCCGTCCATCATCACTGATGAAAATCCTAATTGAATAGAACGCTGACACACATCAGGTGAGGCACCATGGTCTTGATGCATTACTACTGGTATATGTGGAAATTCTTCCATAGCAGCTAAAATGAGATGTCTTAAAAATGTTGGCCCCGCATATTTCCTCGCTCCAGCAGAAGCTTGCACTATAACCGGACTATTGGTCTCATTAGCAGCTTCCATGATAGCTCTCATTTGCTCTAAATTATTAACATTAAATGCTGGAACGCCGTAGTCATTCTCAGCCGCGTGGTCGAGTAATTGTCTTAATGATATTAGGGACATGCAGCTATTTTAGTTTAATGCTTGTATTGATGGAAGCTCTCGACCACCTAAAAATTCTAGAAACGCTCCGCCCGCAGTAGAGACATAATTGAAATTATCAATACTAGAAAATTTTGTAATAGCAAAAATTGTCTCACCTCCGCCAGCAATCACTTTACTTTTAGTTGTAGATAAATAGGATACAAGCGAATCTGTGCCCTTAGAGAAAGCATCTATTTCAAAAATTCCTAGAGGACCATTCCATATGATTATTTCTGATGTGTTTGATGAAAACTCTTCTTCATTAAACTCTATATCAAGAATCATTTTAGTTTGTGGGACAGAATCAAAATCTACAACTTCAACATTTTCATCTGTTGTTGAGGTCGCAACCATAACTTTCCTTGG
>JADHNL010000009.1 GCA_016779525.1 SAR86 cluster bacterium
TTAAGAATACAAAACTTAGAGAAGGTGATGAGGTGATAGTCATATCAGGAAAAGAAAAGGGTAAAAGAGGCAACATTAAACAGATTATTGGCTCAAAATGTGTGATAAACGATCTGAATCTTGCCAAAAGACATACTAGACCTAACCCACAACTTGGTGTCACTGGTGGGATTGTTGAAAAAGCAATGCCCATAGACCTTTCTAATGTGATGATATGGAATAGCTCAGCTAAAAAAAGAGATAGAGTGGGGTTTAAATTAGACGGTGCAAAAAAGTCAAGAATATTTAAATCAACTGGTAAAGAGATTAAATAATGAATTTAAAAGAAAAATACACAAAAGAAATAGCACCTTCTTTACAAGAAAAGTTAGGTTTTAAATCTGTGATGGAGGTCCCAAGACTCAAAAAAATTACTATTAATATGGGTGTTGGTGAAGCATCAAATGATAAGGGTGTGCTGGAGAATGCTGTTAGAGATCTTGAATCAATAGCAGGGCAAAAACCTGTTGTAACAAAAGCAAGAAAAGCCGTATCAAGTTTCAAAATTCGTGAGCAGTATCCAATAGGGTGTAAGGTAACTTTAAGAGGCAGTAAAATGTATGATTTCTTTGAAAGGCTTATAAATTTAGCAATTCCAAGAGAGAAAGACTTTAGAGGGTTAAGCCCAAAATCTTTTGATGGACAAGGAAATTATAATTTAGGGATTAAGGAACAGATAATTTTCCCAGAAATTGACTATGACAAAGTTGATAAACTGAGAGGCATGGACATTGCTATTACTACATCAGCGAAGAATGACTCCGATGCTCAAGAGCTTCTTGCAGAATTTAACTTTCCATTTAGAGGTAGAAATGGCTAGAAAATCAATAGTAGAAAGAGAAAAGTTAAAATTAAAATTGGTCGCAAAATACGCTGTAAAAAGGCAAGCGCTTAAAGATGCACAGAAGAAAGCAACAACTTTTGAAGAAAAAATGGAGGTTCAAAGACAGCTACAGAAACTTCCAAGAAGATCGAATCCAAATCGAGTTGTACGAAGATGCGCAATAACAGGAAGACCCAAAGGTGTCTATAGAAAATTTGGATTGAGCAGATCAAAACTTAGGGAGATGGCAATGAGTGGCAAACTTCCAGGAGTAAAAAAATCAAGTTGGTAATATTATGACAGATCCTATAGCAGACCTTTTAACCAGAATTAGAAACGCACACCTTAGAGGCAAGGAAACAGTTAATGCTCCTTTTTCTAAATTAAAGCATGAAATTCTAAAACTTCTTGTTAAAGAAGGGTACGTCTCATCTGTAAAGAAAGTAAAAAAAGAGTTTGACGAGCTTGAAATTACGTTGAAGTATGTTGGAGAGTCACCAGTAATCAAAGAAATCAAACGGGAATCGAGACCTGGACTAAGAAAGTACCTAAGCTACAAAGACATTAAGCCTTTTAAAGGCGGCCTAGGCATTCAGGTTATCTCAACCAGTAAAGGGCTTTTGACAGACAAACAAGCAATAAAAGACCAAGTTGGTGGCGAGGTTATTTGTAGGGTATTTTAATCATGTCAAGAATTGCTAAAGATCCAGTAAAAATCCCAAGTGGCGTTCAGGTAGCTTGTGAGGGCAATAACATTTCATTTAAGGGGCCTAAAGGAGAATTGAGCCTTCAGGTACATCCCGATGTGAAATTTGATATTGGTGAAAACAGCATTCAAGTTAAATGGGAAAGAGATGAAGATAGTGCAATGGCAGGAACAATGCGTGCTTTAATATCTAATAATGTTATCGGTGTAAGTGAAGGCTACACTAAAAACATAAAGTTAAATGGTGTTGGTTACAGAGCCAATATTCAAGGAAAGAAATTATCTCTTACTCTAGGGTTTTCTCATCCTGTAGAGTATGTTTTGCCTGATGGAATAGAAGCCAAATCTGAAAATCAAACAGAATTTAACTTAACCTCTAACAATAAACAGCTACTTGGCCAAATATGTGCTGAAATTAGAGCTTACAGGCCTCCTGAGCCGTATAAAGGTAAAGGAATTTTTATTGACAATGAACATGTAGTTAGAAAAGAAAGGAAAAAAGCAGCAGCAGGTTAAATAAATGAGCAAAGAGATAGCAAGAAATAGAAGAGCTAAAAAGCAGAGAGCCATTTTGCAAAAAAGAGGCTTATTAAGGGTCACAGTTTTGAAATCAAATAATCATATTAGTGCTCAGCTTGTTGATTCAAGCAATGGAAATGTATTAACCACAGTTTCAACATTGCAAAAGACACTAAAAATAGAGTCTGGAGGCAATGTAAATGCTGCTAAGGTGATTGGATCTGAAATAGCAAAAAAATCAATTGAACTTGGACATAAAAAGGTAACTTTTGATAGATCTGGCTATAGATATCATGGCCGAGTTAAAGCACTAGCTGATGGAGCCCGGGAAGGAGGTTTGGAATTCTAATGGAAAATACTCAATTACAAGGAATGCAGCAACAGGATGCACTTGTCGAGAAACTTGTACAAGTGAATAGAGTTGCTAAAACGGTTAAAGGTGGAAGAGTTATGTCTTTTACAGCATTGACTGTCGTTGGTGATGGCAATGGAAGGGTTGGTTATGGAAGAGGAAAAGCTAAGGAAGTGCCAGTCGCTATACAGAAAGCATTAGATGAAGCTAAAAGAAGTCTTGTTAATGTAAATCTGAACGGCAATACAATTTGGTATCCAATAAATGAGAAAAGCTCCGCAACAAAAGTTTACATGCAGCCTGCTTCCGAGGGTACAGGTATCATTGCTGGTGGAGCAATGAGATCAGTGCTTGAGCTAGTTGGTGTAAAAAATGTTTTGGCAAAATGTTATGGATCTACAAACCCAATTAATGTTGTAAGAGCGACAATCAATGGGCTATCAAAAATGGAATCTCCTGAACAGGTTAAAGAACGTAGAAACTAAAATGGCTAAAGTTAGAGTTACACAATTAAAGAGCTTGATTGGTAGAAAGAAGAATCATAGGCTCTCAATCAAAGGACTTGGTCTGAAAGGTATTGGAGATACAAGCATTCTTGAGGATACTCCTTCAGTCAGAGGAATGATTAATCAAGTTAGTTATATGATTTCTGTAGAGGAGGTTAAATAGATGGATAAGCTATCGTTAAATAATTTAAGCGACTCTTCATCAAGAAAAGAAAGAAAAAGAGTTGGTAGAGGCGCAGGTTCTGGGATAGGCAAAACAGCCGGTCGAGGGCATAAAGGCCAGAAATCAAGATCTGGTGGAAGTATAAGGCCAGGTTTTGAGGGTGGGCAAATGCCACTTCAAATGAGAGTACCAAAATTCGGTTTTAGCTCAAGAGTCTCAAGAATAAGTGAAAGCATTAATGTAAGCCAACTAACCGAAGTTAAAAAAATTGATATTCAAAGCCTTAAGGATCTTGGAATAATCAAAAAAAGCACAAGAAAAGTAAAAATCTTCGGCCAAGGGAAGTTAGATACCAAAATCACAGATAAAAATATTAAAGTTTCAAAGGGAGTAACATTTGAGTAACAGCATGTCAGAGCTATGGCAAAGACTGGGATTTCTAGCTTTTGCATTGCTCGTATACAGACTGGGAACACATATTCCAATACCTGGCATTAATCCCGAACAAGTTGCAGCTTTATTCCAACAAAGCCAAGGAACCATTCTGCAGTACTTTAACCTATTTTCTGGTGGAGCTCTTGAGAGAATGAGTATTTTTGCTTTGAGTGTTGTTCCGTATATTTCTTCAGCAATTGTCATGCAGCTCTTTTCAAACTCATTGCCTTATCTGCAAGAGCTAAAAAAAGAAGGGCAGTCAGGCAGAAATAAAATTACCCAATACACTAGATATGGGACGGTAGTTTTTGCTCTTGTTCAATCAACTGCATTGACCGTGACATTACAAACTGCAGGCCTTATTGATGCAGGTAGCATTTTTCAAGCTGTAGTGGCTGTTCTTTCAATTGTTGCAGGCACAGTATTTTTAATGTGGCTTGGAGAGCAAATTTCAGAGAGAGGAATTGGTAATGGAATTTCTTTGCTAATTGCTACAAGCATCATTGTAGGTGTTCCAAGAGCATTTGGACAAGCACTTGAACAAACCCAACAAGGAGATTTAAATTATTTATTACTTATTATCTTAGGCATTCTGTCTATAGTTATAGTCGCTTTTGTTGTATTTGTTGAAAATGCGCAACGCAAGATAACAGTAAACTATGCTCAAAGGCATCAGGTAAGGGGTATGGTACAAGCTCCATCTAGCTTCTTGCCGTTAAAGCTAAACATGTCAGGAGTAATTCCAGCAATATTTGCTAGCACTTTTTTATTATTCCCAGCTTCACTATCATCATGGTTTGGAAATATAGATGGTTTAGGTGGGCTTCAAGAATTTGCTCTGTATCTTAACCCTGGACAACCTTTATATATATTGATATTTGTGATTCTAATTGTCTCTTTTTGCTATATATGGTTGGCTTTGACTTTTAATTCCAACGATATTGCTGACAATCTAAAACGAGGTGGAGCTTTTATACCTGGAATAAGACCAGGAGAACAAACAGCAAGCTTTGTTGATTTAATATTATCCAGATTGACCGTGTTTGGTGCTTTCTACTTATCACTGGTTTGCATTCTGCCACTGATGCTTGTAAACAGCTTTGGAATATCATTTTATCTTGGCGGAACCTCAGTTTTAATTGTAGTTGTTGTGCTTTTAGATCTTCAAAGGCAAATTCAGTCATATGTTATGAGTGAACAATATGCATCTATATTAAAAAATGCTAATATTTCGGGCTCTAAAAAGAGTAGAAGAAGATGAAAGTAAGATCATCAATAAAAAAAATATGCAAAGACTGTAAGATTGTGAAAAGAACAGGCACACTTTTTGTTATTTGCAAAAACAAGAGACACAAACAGAGACAAGGATAATTATGGCTAGAGTAGGCGGAGTAAACATACCAGATAATAAGCATCTTGATGTTTCATTAACACATATTTATGGCATTGGAAGAAAAACAGCTCAAGATATTTGTTTAAAACTAAAAATCCGTTTTGATCAGAAAGTGTCAAATTTATCCGAAGCTGATTTAGATAAAATAAGAGATGAGCTTAAAAACTTTCAGATTGAAGGAGATTTAAGAAGAGAAATAAACTTCAATATCAAACGATTAATGGATTTAGGTTGTTACCGAGGCATTAGGCACAGGAAGGGACTTCCATTGAGAGGACAAAGAACAAAAACAAATGCAAGGACTAGAAAAGGCCCAAGGAAGCCTATTAGAGCATAATGGCTGGAAAAAAGAAGAATAAAAGACTAGTAACAGATGGTATAGCACATGTTAATGCCTCTTTTAATAATACTATCGTGATGATTACTGACATGGGTGGTAACGCTCTATGTTGGGCAACATCAGGGGGGCAAGGATTCAAAGGGTCAAGAAAAAGCACTCCTTTTGCGGCACAAATTGCTGCAGAACGGGCAGGATCAATGGCAAAAGATTTAGGCATGATTAATCTAGAAGTAAGAGTGAAAGGACCTGGGGCTGGTCGAGAATCATCAATTAGAGCATTAAATGGATGTGGTTTAAGAATAAATAAAATTACTGATGTTACACCTCTTCCCCACAATGGATGTAGGCCACCAAAAAAGAGGAGAGTTTAATGGCAAGATATACGGGACCAAGATTACGACTTTCCAGGAGAGAAGGTACCGATCTCTTGTTAACGACTGGTACAAGATCAATAGAATCTAAATGCAAATTTGAAAACAAGCCTGGAAACAGCAACCCAAGAGGGAGGTTGTCAGACTATGGTACTCAGCTTAGAGAAAAACAAAAGGTTAAAAGAATGTATGGGCTTTTAGAGAAACAGTTTAGAAACTACTACCTAAAAGCTGCAAAAACAAAAGGGAATACCGGAGAGAACCTTATGAATATTCTTGAATCCAGACTTGATAATGTGGTCTATAGGATGGGATTTGGAGTAACAAGAGCTGAAGCAAGGCAAATGGTTTCACATAAATCAATTGAAGTGAATGGTGAATGTGTAAACGTACCGTCTTACAATGTAAAGCCAGAAGATCAGGTTTCAGTAAGAGAAAAAAGTAAGTCTCAATTAAGAATTAAAGCAGCAGCACAACTTGCTAAAAGTAAGGATAAGCATAGTTGGTTAGATGTAAGTCTCGATGATATGACAGGAAAGTTTCTAAGTTATCCGGATAGATCTGAGTTAAGTTCTGAGATAAACGAAAATTTAATCATTGAGTTGTACTCAAAATAATAGAGGGAATTATGGAAAATAAATTAAATGTTTTAGCACCTGAAGTCGTTAAAGTTGATGAAGTAGATAAAAACAACCTCAAGGTTGTATTGGAGCCTTTTGAAAGAGGATTTGGCTACACAGTTGGACATAGTCTTAGAAGAATTATGCTCTCTTATATGCCGGGTGCAGCCGTTACAGAAGTTAAGATTGATGGAGTATCACATGAATATGGAACCATAGAGGGCGTTAAGGAAGATATTTTAGATATTTTACTTAACCTTAAAGATCTTGCCATAAAGTTAGATGGCCCTACAGAAGCTGAGCTTAAGCTTGATGTTAAAAAACCAAAAACAATTACAGCTTCTGATTTAGAGCTTCCGGCTGGTGTTGAAGTTGTTGATCCAGATCATGTAATAGCAACACTTGTTGAGCCCAAAAAACTTGTAATGACACTAAAAGTTAAAAGAGGAATAGGCTATGTGCCAGCAGAGCAGAATTCAGATAAAAGCATAGATACCTTACATTTAGATGCAATCTACTCACCAATTAAAAGAGTTAACTATAAAGTTGAGAATGCGCGTGTTGAAAATAGAACAGATCTTGACAAGTTAATTCTTGATTTAGAAACAGATGGAACAATTGATGCAAAACAAGCAGTGAAGTATGCTGCAACCATTATGCAGCATCAATTGTCAGTATTTGTAGATGAAGAGCTTGTTTCTAGAAAAGAGAAAAGAAAAGATAAGTATGATTTTGATCCTCTGCTACTAAGATCTATTGAAGAGCTTGAGTTAACTGTAAGATCAACAAATTGCCTAAAAGCTGAAAATATTTTCTTAATAGGTGATTTAATTCAAAGAGCTGAGATGGATTTGTTAAAAACACCCAATCTTGGGAAGAAATCTCTTAACGAAATTAAAGACGAACTGGCATCAAGAGGATTATCTTTAGGCACGGTGCTTAAAAACTGGCCCCCAATGTAATTATGAGACATAAAAAGCTTAGCAGAAGATTTAGTAGAACCTCATCACATAGACAAGCAATGATGAGGAATCTTGCTATATCTTTAATTGATCATGAAATCATCAAAACAACTGTAGAAAAAGGTAAAGAGTTAAGAAGATTTTTGGAACCTTTAATTACAAAGTCCAAACAAGATACGTTACATTCAAGAAGAATTGTGCTTTCAAAACTAAATTCAAACCCTGCTGTTTTAAAGCTTTTTAGTGAAATAGGCCCGAGATTTTCTGAAACAAATGGTGGCTATTTAAGAGTTGTTAAGGCTGGATTTAGAGAGGGCGACAAAGCTGATATTTGTTATGTAGAGCTAACAAATAGATCTGATTCTGAGCAGCTTGAATCTTCAGACTCGGAGATTATTGCTGAAGAATCTAACTAATTTGATTTAGCATTCTCGCAGTATGTGATTTTTTACTTGACTTGATCTTTGAGAGAATGCCTTCAACCATTAAAGAGCCTCCTCCATCTCCACCCTCTGGACCTAAATCTATAATCCAATCAGCACACCTTATGACATCAAGATTGTGTTCAATAACTAGTACAGAGTTCCCTTTGTTAACTAAGCTATTTAATACATTCATAAGCATCTGTATATCTGAGAAATGTAGGCCAGTAGTAGGTTCATCAAGAATATAAAGTGTTTTACCTGTATCTCTTTTAGATAGTTCTTTTGATAACTTAACTCTTTGTGCCTCGCCACCTGATAATGTGTTTGCAGCTTGCCCAAGTTTTATATATGAAAGCCCAACTTCTTTTAATGTAACTAGTTTCTTGAAAATTTGAGGAATAGAACTAAAAAAATTTAAAGATTCTTCTACAGTCATTTCTAGAATTTCATGGATATTTTTTTTCTTAAATTTTATTTCTAAAGTATCATCTCTAAATCTTTTTCCTTTACAGACATCGCATTCCACAAAAAGATCTGGAAGAAAATGCATTTCAACTTTTACCCAACCCTCACCTTTGCAGTTTTCACATCTGCCACCTTCAACATTAAAACTAAATCTTCCTGGCTTGTATCCTCTTGCACGAGATTCAGAAGTATTTGCAAAAATGTCCCTTATATAAGTGAATAATCCGGTATATGTAGCAGGATTTGAGCGTGGAGTTTTTCCAATAGGGCTTTGATCAATAGAAATCAATTTATCGATATTTTCCTCTCCCATGAGCTTTTCATAGTTTGTTTTTTCAGGTAGTTTTGTACCCAGGATTTTATTTTGTACAGCTGGTATTAAAGTATGATTAATCAATGAAGATTTACCTGATCCAGATACTCCTGTAATGCATACGAATTTGTTGAGTGGAATTTCTACCGATAAATCTTTTAAATTATTTGTTCTGGCACCAGAGATAAAAATGCTTTTATTGCTATCTTTCCTTTCCTTATTAGCAAGTGAAATTTCTAGCTCTTTAGCTAAATACTTTGAGGTAAGGGATTTTTTGTTTTCTAAAATCTCATTTAATTGCCCTTGAGCAACAATTTCTCCACCATGGATACCAGCACCTGGTCCTAGGTCAATAATATAATCAGCAGACCTAATCATTTCTTCATCGTGTTCTACGACAATAACAGTATTACCTAGGTCTCTAAGTTTTATCAGAGTATTAATAAGCTTTTGATTATCTCGTTGATGGAGTCCAATTGATGGTTCATCTAATACATAAATTACTCCCACTAAACCTGAGCCAATTTGGCTTGCTAGCCTGATTCGCTGTGCTTCACCACCAGATAGAGTCTGTGCCCCCCTCGAAAGATTAAGGTAATCAAGCCCAACATCCACAAGAAAAGATAATCGCAACTCTATTTCATTACTTATTTTTTGTGCAATCTCTGATTTATTTCCTGTAAGGCTTAGGTTCTTAATTAAATCCAGGGCATCTAAAATTTTTAAGTTATTAATTTCAGGCAAACTCATATCTTCAACAAAAACATTCCTAGCAACCTTATTTAGCCTAAAACCATTGCATGTTATGCATGTTTTCTCTGAAATATACGCACTGATTTTATCTCGTATGAAAAATGAGTCTGTCCTTTGATATTGTCTCTCTAGTGCGGGTATTACGCCTTCAAAGTATTCTTCTTTAGTTTCTTGAGAGGTTAAATCCTTAAATGAGATTTTTTTCTTAATCCCGTAGAGAATAATTGATTTATTTTTTTCAGAAATTTTACCCCAAGGTTTATTGATGTCTTCTTGAATAAATTCGAACAACCCAATTATCTTACTTTGGTAATAGGGGGTATTCCAAGGCTCTATGCAGCCTTGAGCGACACTTAAATTTTTGTATTTAATAATTTTATCTTCATCAAAATAAGAATTCACTCCAAGGCCATCGCATTCTTCACATGCACCACTTGGGTTGTTGAAAGAAAAAATCTTTGGTTCCAATTCTTGGACAGAATAGTTGCATTTCGGGCAAGCATGTTTGTTTGAGAGTCTATAATTTCTCGTATCTGAAAAAATATCGACACTGCCTCCTGAAAATTTTATTGACGTTTCAAGCGATTCAATTAATCTTTGTTTGCAGTCCTTATTATTCTCAATTATTAGCTGGTCAACGAGTACAGAAATATTATGTTTTATATTCTTTTCTAGGATAGGCACTTTATTTATTGCATAGACTTCATTATCGACTTTAACCTTTGTAAAGCCTTCTGCCATTAATTGGCTTAGCAACTCTAAATGCTCTCCTTTGCCATCCATGATTATCGGAGCATAGATGGTAATTTGGCTGCCATTTTCCTCTCTGACAATATCTGAAACCATTGTCATTACTGGTTTTGCTTCAAGAGGCTCATTGTGTTCAGGACACTTCGGCACCCCAACTCTTGCATATAATAATCTCAAATAGTCATGAATTTCAGTTATTGTTCCAACAGTGGATCTTGGGTTATGAGACGTTGATTTTTGCTGAATTGAAATTGAAGGAGAGAGACCTTCAATTGACTCGATATCAGCTTTATCCATAACAGACAAGAATTGTCGAGCATAGGTAGATAACGATTCAACGTATCTTCTTTGCCCCTCAGCATATATCGTGTCAAATGCTAATGAAGATTTACCAGAGCCAGATAGACCAGTAATAACAGTAAGCTTATCTCTTGGTATTTTTAGAGATAAATTCTTTAAGTTATGAGCTTTTGCTCCTTTTATTTCAATAAACTTCAAGTTGACTCTTCGATTAAGGAAAAAATATTATAGAATATCCTAATGTCTAATGGTCTAAATAAAGTATTAATTATAGGAAATCTGGGTTCTGATCCTGAGATTAAATATACTTCGTCAGGAAGTGCAGTTGCTAACCTTTCAATCGCTACATCTGAGCGTTGGAAAGATAGAAATACTGGTGAGCAGAAAGAACAAGTTGAGTGGCATAGGGTAGTATTATTTTCTAGATTAGCTGAAATCGCTGAACAGTACCTAAAAAAAGGGTCTAAAGTATTTGTAGAGGGCAAATTGCAAACTAGGGATTGGGAAGATGCTGAAGGGAAGAAAAGGTACACGACAGAAGTTATTGCTAGAGAAATGACAATGTTGGATTCAAAATCTGGGTCCGAAAATGCCTCCCAACCACAAAGTTCAGCTCCTGAAGATAATTTTGAGGAAGATATTCCCTTTTAGACACTTCTAATTACGATTGACCCATTGGTTCCGCCAAAACCAAATGAGTTTGATAAAAAGCAATCGATATTCTTATCTTGTGACTCAAATGCAATTGGAAAACCTTCTGCCTCTGGGTCTAAATTTTCTATATTTGCACTTCCAGATACAAAATTATATTTCATCATCATAAGCCCATAGATAACCTCATGCACTCCAGCTGCACCAAGAGTGTGTCCAGTTAAAGATTTTGTTGAGGAGATTAAGGGAAGGTCTGTACCAAAAGCTCCTTTGATAGCATTCAACTCAGTTATATCTCCTGCAGGTGTGCTTGTGCCATGAGTGTTGATGTAGTCAATTTTTCCATTAAATTCTAAACCGCGCATACATCTTAAAGCTCCCTCTCCAGATGGGCTAACCAACGAATAGCCGTCACTGGTCTCAAAGGTAGAAACTATCTCACCATAAATCTTTGCTCCTCTTTTCTTGGCAGCCTCTAATTCCTCTAGGATTACTATTCCAGCCCCTCCCGATGGTATGAAACCATCTCTTCCTATATCGTAAGGTCTCGAAGCAGAGGTGGGAATATCATTATATTTTGTGCTCAAAGCCCCCATGGCATCAAACATAATTGACCCGGTCCAGTGAACGTCCTCAGAGCCACCAGCTATTATAGTTTTTTGCTTACCAAATCTAATGAGGTCATATCCATGCGATATGCAATGCAGGCTAGTAGTGCATGCTGATGCAATTGAGTATGAAACTCCTTTAGTTTTGAAAAATGTTGAAATTGCTGCAGAAGTCGTATTACTCATTGTTTTTGTCACTGAGTATGGACCAATTTTTTTTACTCCATTCTCTGAAGCTGCTTCAACAACCCTTTTAAGCTCTCTGCTTGATCCAGTTCCTGATCCAACCACTACACCAGTTTGTGCATTATCTAAATCCATTTCTGTTAAGCCTGCATCTTTTATTGCATCCTGAGTGGCTAAAAAAGAGTAGCCTGCTGTTTCAGACATAAATCTCATAGCCTTCCTATCTATCAATGAAAAGTCGGCCTCTACAGGACCTGATACATGACATCTCATACCATTATCTACATAATCTTGATTAATCTTTAAGCCTGATGTCCCATTTCTTAAAGAATCTGTAATTGTCTCTTCATCATTACCAATGGGTGAAATAATTCCAAAACCGGTTATAACTACTCTTTTCATGCTTTAAGTGTATCTCTTAAAAACTGTTCTACATAATCCAAGCTGTCTAGTTTAATGAAGTTTTTTGTGGTTTCAATGCAATTATTTATCGATTTATCTCTTTCAATTCTTGTGGCATTAAAACCATTATATTTTTCAATCAACTCTACTATTTGTGAGTATTCCTTTTTTTCTAATAATTTGTAAATCATCTCTTCTTCTTGATTGGTAGATTTTTTAAAAGTAATAATGAGTGGGTAAGTAAACTTACCTTCGGATAGGTCTTTGTATTTTGCCTTTCCTGTTACTGACTCATTAAAAAAATCAATTAGATCATCATTTAGTTGGAACGCATAACCAAATTCATGACCTAATTTATACAGTAGTGCAAGATCCTCGTCTTTGAAGTTTGCATGAATTCCAATCGACTTCAATGCCCCAGAAAACAGTACAGCAGTTTTAGCCTTGATAATTTTGATATAGTTTTCCAGTGAAGGCGCTTGATATGTCATTGCTGAAATTTGGTTAAACTCACCTTCAATAAGCTTTTCTGCACAATTAATTAAGACAGTTGCAATATCTTTATTCTCAAGAGAGTTGAGGCAAGAAAATGTCTTTGTATAAAGATAGTCCCCGTAAAGAAGTGCCTTTTTGATACCTGAAAATTTAAATACTGATGGCTTTCCTCTTCTGAGGGGCGCTTCATCAATAATATCATCGTGCACAAGGGTTGAAAGGTGTATCAATTCTGTTGTTGATGCCAGCTCTAAAAGTTTATGATATTCAATGCCAACGCTTTGCCCATACAAGAAGATTATTTTAGATCGAACGTATTTACCATCAGAGCTAAAAATAAAGTCATTTATTTTTTGAATATCTTTCTGCTTGGAAAATGTGATATTCTCCATTTTTAGCTTTACTTCAGCTAAAAATTCAGTTAAATTTTGTTCCTCAATTGAAGGCATAACTATATATTAAATAATGTACGCAATTATAGACACAGGAAACGGACAAGAGAAAGTAGAAGTTGGGTCTCAGATAGAAGTTGATTTTCTTTCAGATAAAAAAAAGGGCGATCAAGTTAAGTTTGAGAAGGTTTTACTTATTTCCGATGGCAAAGCCCCAAAAATTGGTAAACCTTATGTTTCTAATGCATTTGTTTCTGGAAAAATAGTAAGCCAAGATAAAAAAGACAAAGTGTATGCAATTCAATTTAGAAGAAGACAAGACTCTAAAAGAATTGTTGGACATAGACGAAAAGTTACTACAATAGACATTAAGGAAATCAATAATGGCGCATAAGAAAGCTGGTGGCTCCAGTAAGAATGGTAGAGATTCAAATCCTAATTTTTTAGGAGTTAAAAGATATGGTGGCCAAACAGTCAATGCTGGAGAGATTCTTGTTAGGCAAAGAGGAACAAAATTTCATCCTGGCTTAAATGTAGGAATTGGAAGAGACGATACTTTGTTTGCCCTAAAATCTGGAAATGTTCAATTTCAAAAAAAAGGCCCCAACAAGAGAAATTTTGTCAGCATAGTTCCTAAAAGTTAATCACAATGGCTTTTTACGATGAAGCCAGAATCAAAGTAATATCTGGAAAGGGTGGCGATGGCTGTGTGAGCTTTCGACGTGAAAAATATATTCCTAAGGGCGGTCCAGATGGTGGCGATGGTGGTGACGGAGGCAGCGTTTACATCAAATACCATGCCCAATTAAATTCACTAGTTTCGCTGAAAGGAAAGAAGGTATTTTCTGCTAAGCCAGGTAAATCGGGCCAAGGAAAAAATATGAGGGGCTCCTCCGGAGATGACGAAACTATTTTAGTACCAGATGGCACAATGATTTTCCATCAAGATACAAATGAGCTTATTGGTGAGATAACTCCTGAAACCCCAAATTTATTAGTGGCTAAAGGAGGAAAAGGCGGATTAGGCAACGCAAGATTTAAATCTTCAACTAATCAAACTCCAAGAAAAAATACTTCAGGTTCACAATCTGAAGAACGAAATTTATATCTAGAGCTTAGACTAATTGCAGATATTGGTTTGCTAGGACTACCCAATGCGGGAAAATCTTCCTTGATTAATACAATTACTAATTCAAAATCAAAAATAGGACCTTATGAATTTACTACTCTATCGCCATCATTAGGTATTCTAAAAGATGAAAAGAAAACACTAAGCATTGCAGATTTGCCAGGTCTAATTGAAGGAGCTTCAGAGGGTCTAGGTCTTGGTTTAAGATTTTTAAAACATGCTTATCGAACAAAGTTACTCATTCATATCGTCGATGGATCTGCTGGACTTGAGCATGCTATGAGGTCTTACTCTGTGATAGAAGATGAGTTGAAGAAGTTTTATCTAGATTTCTCGCATCAAGAAAGGTGGATTTGTATATCAAAAGTTGACCTTATGAATCCCGAGCTGATCTCATCTGTCGTTCAAACATTCCAAGAAAAGCATCCTAATATTCCAATATATTGCGTTTCTTCAAAGAGCAAAGAGGGCCTTGTGCATTTAAGTGAAAGGTTGCTTAATTTGATTTAAGTCGTGCGTTAAGCCTACTTTTTAATCTAGACGCCTTATTCTTATGAATGACACCTTTATCGGCCAAGCTATCAATCTTTGATTGAGCTTTTTTATATACCTCATCAGATTTTTTATCTGAGCTTTCAACAGCCTTTACAACAGATTTTACTGCTGTTCTGACTATTGATCTTTGAGCATGTTTAAGCTCATACCTTTTGGTATTCTGTCTAGCTCTCTTTTCTGCAGATTTTGAATTTGCCATATTTCTTATACCTTGGTGGAGGCGGCGGGATTCGAACCCACGTCCGTCATCACTTCCTCCTCGTTTCTACATACATAGATTCATCAATTAATTTAACTTCAATATAGCCTGATGATCAAGACACATTAAGCATAGCCCTAAAAATTCTTTTAAACTTTGGGCAAAGTCTAAATATAGCCTACTAAATTGACTATTATCAAATGTTGTAGGTCACAAATGATAACAGGTTGACATTAAGCTGCCAATCTATAGTTGTAGTTATCTGCAACTAATTTTTTGAACAAATTTTAACGAGTTATGATCATTCTCGGTATGCACTTTGGGTTCCGTGGTAGTCGTCAAAGCCAAAATACGCCCCCGGAGCGAGAATGATAATGTTTATTTAAAGTTTTTTAAAGCTCTTTCTGACTCTCTTTTTAGATCATCAATTTTCTTTGCATGTTTTTTATCGTAGTTTTTCTTTCCTTTTGCAAGTGATATTTCTAGTTTTGCTAATGGCCCCTTCCAGAATAGTTTTACAGGAACGCATGTTTGACCCTTAGCTGATAAAGCAAAGGCTATCTTTTCTATTTCACGCCTATTTAATAAAAGCTTTCTAAAACGCTCAGGATTTAAGGTATCTTTCTGGTTAATAAAATTCACAGGATCAATTCTAGAGCCCACTAACCACAGCTCATTTTTTATTATTTTGATATATGCTTCTTTTAGATTTAACCGTCCTTCTCGCAATGATTTAACCTCCCAACCCTCAAGCTCTAGACCAGCAACAAACTTATCCTCAAGAAAGTAATCAAATCTTGCTTTTTTATTTGTTGCAACAGTTTTATTATTCATATTTATGATTTTACAAGAACAAGCGAAGCTTCTCAGCTATTTAGGCCTTTTGCCATTTATCTTTTCTTGCATCTTTATATGGATTATACCAAGCTTAGCTATCTACATTTTGGTAGGGTTCATTGCTTATTCGCTTCTAATTTATATTTTTCTTACAGGAAGTTGGTGGGGATTTGCCTATAGCTCAGGCAATTCGTTGTATATTCCAATTCTTTTATTTTTTGCTCCTTTCTTAATTTTTCTACCCTCTGTGTATATGGAGCAATTGATAAAGGATAACTTCAATCTTCTTCAAAACTATAACTTAATCTTCAGTTCTCTTTTTGCTCTTGTTTGTTCCTATGAGATTGGACATTTGTTTGAACTAAGAACAATTAAATTAAACAGCGAGTATATAAATTTGAGATTTCAATTAACTTTTTCTGTAAGAATTTGCCATTTACTAATGATTGCGTTTATATTTATGTAACACAAATTTATGCAAGCGAAATCAAATCAGTGGAATAATAATCTTGCCTTCTTGCTAGCAGCAACAGGATCTGCTGTTGGTTTAGGCAATATTTGGGGCTTCCCTTACAAGGCAGGTGAAAATGGAGGAGGTCTTTTTGTGGTTCTCTATTTATTCTTTGTGATAGTTTTAGGCCTACCTGTTTTTATGGCTGAAGTATTTATAGGTAAAACTGGTAAAGGAAATCCAGTTTCAGCAATCGAAAACCTTGCAGTGAAATCAAAATCATCAAAAAGTTGGAATCTTGTTGGTTACGCTGGCATTCTGGCAAGTCTTATTATCGCTGGCTACTATGCAGTGATAGCAGGTCTGGTTGTGAACTATGGCTTTATTGCAGCCGCTGGTTTTGGAGTTTCTGATCCATCCACAGTGTATGCAGCAGAAGTTGCAAACTTCTGGGAAATGACATTTTGGTTCTCAATTTTCCTAATAGCTTCTGGCGTCGTTGTTGGCTACGGAATAGATAAGGGAATTGAAAAAGCAATGCGGATTCTTTTGCCTATGTTATTTGTTTTGGTAATTTTAATGGTGGGTTATGGAGCTGTAAGAGGTGATATGGCATCAGCGTTAAGTTATTTATTTTCTTGGAAAGCCGAACAATTTAATGCAGGAACAATCCAAGCTGCTGTAGGACAAGCATTCTTTTCTTTAAGCATAGGCATGGGAACTTTAATGGCCTTTGGATCCTATATGCCAAAGGATCAGAAATTGGGAAATGCATCAGTAGTTGTTGTAACAGCTGATACTGCAGTTGCACTATTCGCTGGATTGGCTATTTTCCCATTGGTTTTCTTTTTTGCTCTCGATCCTACCGCAGGGACAGAGCTTGTATTTAAAACAATGACGACTGCCTTTTCAGAGATGGGACTACTTGGACAGTTTATAGGGCCATTATTTTATTTCTTGCTTGCTGTAGCAGCATTTAGTTCCATGATATCTATATTGGAACCAAGCGTAGTCTTTTTGTCTGAGAAGTTTTCAATGCCTCGTGCGAAAGCCACAACATATGTAATATTGTTTTGTTTCTTGCTATCGCTAGTGAGTGTAGCTGGCTTTAATGTTTGGAAAGATATTTCAATAGGTGCTCTTGATAATCCGTTCGAAGCTATGAAATACCTTGCAGATGATTTCTTACTTCTTTTGGTGGGTACCGGAATATCAGTTTTTGTTGGCTGGAGGCTTGAAAATACAATTAACTCAGATGCCACAGGTATTACCAATAAAGGATTGCTAAATCTTTGGGTAATTATTCTTAAATGGGTAAGTCCAATAAGTCTTTTAACAATCTGGACACTTGGTAACTTACAGATACTTTTCGACATCTCTTTCTTTTAGTGCAGATAGAGGTTATTCAAATAGGTGAGGCTTACTTCTCACAAAAAATTGAAGTTCCCAATAACTGCACAGCTAAAGAGGCAATTCAGAAATACCTACCAAAAAAAATTAGCCAAAAACTTTCATCAGATTTTTCATTAGGCATTTGGGGTGTCAATCTTGATGGACGTTTTTTACCAAAGCCAGAAAGTTATCGGTTAAAACCAGAGGATAGATTGGAAATTTATTACCCTCTGAAGTGCGACCCTAAAAAAACTCGAAAGGTCAAAGCTCTGAATCAAGCTTCAGGATAATTACCTCTTCCAATAAGCCATTTGCATCAAATTGAACTTTAATTTTATTCTCTTCTAGAATTTCATCACCCTTAGCAACTTGATAGAAATAGTTCCAGACATCTGGTTCAAAAAAATTCTCAAAAGTTGGGTTCCCAAGAATAAAAATAACTTGATCTTTGCTCATACCAATCTGAAGCTTATCGATATCCTCTTGATTAAACACTGTACCCTGGGTGACTGTGACTCTATATAGGTCTGCACTTGCGCAAGAGGTAAGTATTAAAGTTATAATAAGAACAAAGATTTTTTTCATTTGAGATAGGATAAAGGTAATGTCAGAAAATACCAAAAAAAATTTACAAGAAGCTGGCCTTAAATCAACACTACCAAGATTAAAGATTATGGAAATACTCCAATCTGGTAAGCACCTTAGTGCTGAAGAAATTTATAAATATCTTATCGATAATAGCTATGACGTGGGGTTAGCAACAGTTTACAGAGTATTAACTCAGTTTGAGAATGCTGGAATAGTCATTAAGCATTCCTTTGAATCTTCTAAATCTGTATACGAGCTAAATGATTCAGATCATCATGACCACATGGTATGTCTCGAATCAGGAAAGATAATTGAATTTCATGATGAAATCATAGAATCAAGACAGGAAGAAATCGCTAAAAAGCATGGGTATGATCTTATTGACCATAATATGGTTCTGTATGTAAAAAAGAAAAAATAACTTTTATAATTCTCAAAATGAACGAAGACAATAACCAGCCAAAAGAAATCGAAGAGCCCATAGAAAATCAGGAATCCGATGATGATTCTGAGCTAAATACCCTTACCTATGAAGAGCTTCAACAGAAAAATGAAGAATTGAAAGAAGAGGCCTTAAGAGCAAGGGCAGAACTTGAAAACTTTAAAAAGCGTGTATCAGCAGAAGTTACCAACACGCTTAAATACGCAAATACAGAACTTTTAAATGCTCTTATCCCAATTATCACATCGATAGAAAAAGCTATAGAAAATACCGAAGATCAAAAAAGCATTGATAAAGAGGGTGTTTTGCTAATATTAAATTCCTTTGAAAAAACACTTGAGAATTTCAACATAGCTCCTATAAACCCCATTGGAGAGGAGTTTAACCCTGAATTGCACGAAGCGGTCTCAATGGTTAACGAATCGGGAGAAAGTGACAATATTGTCGTAAAAACTCTCGAAAGAGGTTGGTTGCTCAACGAAAGAGTCATCAAGCCTGCTCTGGTAGTTGTCAATAAGAACAACTAAAAAAAGAAAAAAGAGGACAAAATGGGAAAAATTATTGGTATTGATTTAGGCACAACTAATTCATGTGTCGCCGTAATGGAAGGAAATGAGCCTGAAGTTATTTCAAACTCAGAGGGCAACAGAACCACACCATCTGTTGTTGCATATTCAACTGATGGTCAGATACTAGTCGGTCAACCTGCAAAGAGACAAGCAGTTACAAACCCAGAAAAAACGTTGTTTGCTGTTAAAAGGCTTATAGGTAGAAAATTTAAAGACGATGAAATTCAGAAGGACCTTAAAAATGTGCCTTTTGGCATTGTTGAAGCGGAAAATGGTGATGCTTGGGTTGAGGTTGATGGTAATAAAATAGCTCCACCTCAGATTTCAGCAGAAATCTTAAAAAAAATGAAAAAGACAGCCGAAGACTATCTCGGCACCAAAGTCGATGGTGCGGTTGTGACTGTTCCAGCTTATTTCAATGATTCACAGAGACAGGCTACAAAAGCAGCAGGAAAAATTGCTGGCTTAGATGTAAAGAGAATAATTAATGAGCCTACTGCAGCTGCATTAGCATTTGGTCTTGATAAATTAAAAAAAGATGGGGTTATTGCAGTCTATGACCTAGGAGGCGGAACGTTTGATATTTCAATTATAGAAATGACCAATGTTGATGGCGAATATCAATTTGAGGTGATTTCAACCTCTGGTGATACTCATCTAGGTGGAGAAGATTTCGACTTGCTTTTGATAAATCATTTTATTGAAGAATTTAAAAAAGAATCAGGGTTTGATTTAAATTCAGATCCTATGGCCTTACAAAGATTAAAAGAGGCCGCTGAAAAAGCCAAAATTGAGCTTTCTTCTTCAGAGCAAACTGAAATTAATCTACCATACATAACTGCAGATGCTTCCGGACCAAAACACTTCGTGCAGAAGTTAACAAGAGCAAAACTTGAATCACTTGTAGGTGATCTTGTTGCTAAAAGCTTAGATCCAGTTAAAACAGCTTTAAAAGACGCAAAATTCACACCCAAAGACATTGATGAAGTAATTCTAGTTGGCGGCCAAACCAGAATGCCTCTAGTGCAAAAAACAGTAGCAGATTTTTTTGGCAAAGAGCCCAGAAGAGATATCAACCCAGATGAAGCGGTTGCGCTAGGAGCTGCTACTCAAGGAGCGGTTCTAAGTGGAGAAAGATCGGATGTATTGTTGCTAGATGTAACTCCACTAACATTAGGCATAGAGACGCTTGGCGGTGTCATGACCCCACTTATCGAAAAAAATACCACCATACCAACAAATAAATCACAAGTCTTTTCAACTGCAGAAGATAACCAAACTGCAGTGACAGTGCATGTCCTTCAAGGGGAAAGAAAGAAAGCTACTGATAATAAATCATTAGGACAGTTTAACCTTACAGATATTGCAGCAGCACCACGAGGCACACCTCAGATTGCTGTGACATTTGACATAGATGCCAATGGCATCATCAATGTATCTGCAAAAGATAATTCAACCAATAAAGAACAATCAATAACTATCCAAAGTGGAAGTGGTTTATCAGAGGAAGAGATTGAAAAAATGGTAAAGGACGCTGAAGCAAACGCCGAGGAAGATAAAAAGTTTGAAGAATTAATAACATCTAGAAATATGGCTGATGGATTAGCCAGCTCAACTAAAAAAGCTTTAGAGGAAAATAAAGATAGACTGTCAGAAGACGAATCTAAATCACTTGAAGAAGCAATTGCTAAAGTTGAGGAGGCTTGCAAAGGAGATTCAAAAGAAGATATAGACAGTGCAGTAGAGGAGTTGTCAAAAATTGCTCAACCTTTATCAGACAAGCTTTTCAAAAAAGAGTCTGCAGAAGCCCCACAATCAGATAACCCTAATGAGCAGACTGATGATGATACAGTAGATGCTGATTTCAAAGAAGTTGACGATGATAAGAAATAATAATCGTGAAACGGGATTATTATGAAATCTTAGGGGTAGATAGAAATGTTACCCCTGACGAGCTAAAAAAAGCTTTTAAAAGATTAGCAATAAAATATCATCCTGATAAAAACCCTGATAATAAAGAGGCTGAAGAAAAATTTAAAGAAGCAGCAGAAGCCTACGAAGTTTTAAGTGACCCATCAAAAAGAGCTACCTACGATCAGTTTGGTCATCAGGGAGTAAATTCGAACTTTGGCCAATCTGGCTATAGAGATGTAAACATTAACGATATTTTCAACAATATTTTTGGTGACGAAATTTTTGGAGATATATTTGGTGACATCTTTGGCGGAGGTAGGACAAGAAGACCACCTAGAGGAAGACACATCCAAATGTCCTTAGACTTGTCTTTAAATGACGCTGTCTTTGGAAAAACAGTTGAAATTAAGCTGCCAAACAATTCAAAAAAAGTTTCTGTTAATATTCCGCCAGGAGTAGATACTGGGAATAAAATTAGATTGTCAGGAGAAGGTGAGCCAAGCCAATATGGCGGTGAAAATGGTGATCTTTATATTGTCGTCAACGTTCTTAAACATCGTTTCTTAGAAAGAGAAGGAAATCATTTATACTGCGAGGTGCCTATAAGAATTGATCAAGCAATTCTGGGAGCAGAAATTGAGGTGCCAACGCTCACAAAGAATATATTGTTAAAAATTCCTCCTGAAACTCAAACGGGCAAGGTATTTAAATTAAAAGATAAAGGTGCAGGCTCAATTCACGGCAGGACTACAGGAGATTTATATGTGAGGGTTGTGGTTGAGACTCCTCAAAGAATTACAAGCTCACAAAAGAAAGTTATAGAAGAGGCATTCAAAGACATGGAAAAAAATTTTTCTGAAAGTGCTGATTTTGCAAACAAACTCAAATACAAAGAATAATGAAAGTTTCTCTTCTTGGTTCATCAGGTAAGATGGGTAAATCCATTATTGAACTTGCGCAAAATGACCCTGATATTTCAATTACCAACGCACTTGTTAGGCAAGATTCAAAATACTTAGACAAAGATGCTGGAGAAGAGCACTTTAATAAAAGATCTGGTCTCAAGTTTAGTTCTTTTCCAAAGGAAGATTTTGATATTTTTATAGATTTTTCTACAAATAATCGACTTGAAGAAAAAATTGAATTGTACAAAAAATTTGGAAAACCTTTATTATTCTGCGGCACAGGTATAAGTAAGGATGAGGAGCTTAAAATTAAACAGCTTAGTTCAAGTTTTCCTGTTTTCTATGCACCCAACACATCCTTGGCTTTAAATTGTCTTATCAATATCGCAAAAAAAGTTTCGATGTCACTTAAATTTTCAGAGGTCGTAATTGAAGAACAACATCATAAATCAAAGATTGATACTCCTTCCGGCACTGCAAAAGAGATTGCAGAATCTCTAGATATTGATTCAAATAACATTCTATCTAAACGCGAAGGCAACTCAGGCAATTACCACAAAATCATTTTTAAAAATAAAAATGAGGAGATCCAAATTTCTCATTTTGGGTTTAATAGGGAACTGTATGCAGAAGGAGCAATTAATATTGCAAAATGGTTTTACCAAAAGCCTAAAAACCTTTATCATATGCAAACTTTAATTAATGAAATTTATGAGTAAAGCAAAAGTAACAATAGAACAGCTCTTCGAGCTAGGAGCCCATTTTGGTCATAGAAAAAGATTTTGGAACCCTCACATGGAGGATTACATCTTCTGTGAAAAAAATAATATACACATAATTAACCTGTACAAGACGCAAGAGAAAATTCTCGAGTTGTACGACACATTTAAAAATTTATCAGCGGTTGGTAACAAAATAATGATCGTAGGCACTAAAAGAGTTGCATCTAGCTATGTTAAAGATTTTGGTGAGAAAACAGGTATGCCATACATTTCCCATCGTTGGCTTGGCGGAATGCTCACTAATTGGAAAACTATCAAAATACCAATCAACAAACTTTTGGAGTTTGAAGAAAATAAATCATCAGGACAACTCGGCGGAATGATTAAAAAAGAAGCTGTTCAACTTGAAAAAGAAATGAAAAAGCTTTCCTTAAATTTTGATGGCGTAAAAAATATGAAAGGCTTACCAGACGCGCTGTTTGTCATTGATGTAGAAAATGAGAATATCGCAGTTGAGGAAGCTCTTAAGATGGGGATCCCTGTATATGGTCTTGTTGATACAAATAGCAACCCAAAAAACCTTACGAATTTCGTTCCTATTAATGATGATTCATCAAAAACGATCAAATTCGTTTTGGATATTTTGTCTGAAGGTGTGCTTGATGGCCAGGATTCAGCAAGAAAGCAAGGCCTTGTACAAAAACTTGACGGTGATAAAGGACCAAAAGTCTTCTCGCTAAACGCTACAACTAAAAAAGTTTCAGTTAAGCCTGTTGAGGAGAATGTTGAGAAAGAAAAGGATGTAGTTTTAAGCCAAGAACCAGAAGTGCAAAAAGAGCAACCTGCTGGAGTTGAAGAAAAAGCTGAAGCTAAAGAAACAAGTGTCAAGGTTACTAAGTCTGCGCTTGCAAAACTTACCAAGGCTGAGCTTGAAGAAAAAGCAAAAGAGTTAGGCGTTGCAATCGAAGGAAAAGTCTTGAAAGCAGATCTTGTTGAACAAGTTTTTAAAGCACAATAAATAATATGATCACAGCTCAATTAGTTAAAGAACTTAGAGAAAGAACTGGCATCTCAATGATGGATTGTAAAAATGCTCTAAGCGAGACCAATGGTGATGTAGATGCAGCTATTGAGGTTTTAAGAAAAAAAAGTGTTCTTAAAGCAGAAAAGAAAGCTGATCGTGCCACTAATGAAGGCGCACTTGTAGTAGGTGTTGCTGAAACTTATGGATTCATAGTTGAGGTTAATACAGAGACTGACTTTGCAGCCAAAGACCAAGATTTCCAAGAATTTCTCAACGTCTTGAGAGAGTACTGCATTACTAATAAGCCAGGTTCTTTGGAGGAGCTCAATGATGGTTTTAAAGACAATCTATTACAAATAATTCAGAAAATCGGTGAAAATATAAAAATTTCCAATTATCAAGTGATTGAAGGCAATGCCTCGAATATATCTTCTTACATTCATTCTGATGGGAGGCTTGCTTCATTAGTGTTGCTTGCAAACAGCAATGATAGCTTAGGCAAGGACATAGCAATGCAAGTTGCGGCAAACAATCCATTAGCAATTTCACCAGATGATATCGATGTAGCAATACTTGATAAAGAAAAAGAGATTGCTTTGGCTACACTTGAGAATGAGAACAAGCCTGAAGAAATCAAAGAAAAAATTGTCCTTGGAAAATTAAATAAGTTCAAACAAGAAAACTCTTTGCTTGAGCAGCCATTTATAAAAAACCCAGACCAAAAAATTCAAGACCTAACCAAAGATAATTCTATTCTAGGAATTATAAGGAGAAAGGTAGGAGAGTGAGCTCTCTTACTTTTAAGAGAATCCTTTTAAAATATAGTGGTGAAGCTGTTGCCGGCTCAAAGGAGCAAGGCATAGATCCCTCTGTTCTACATTTTATGTCTAATGAAATAAAAAGCATAGTTAGCAAAAAAGTTGCAGTAGGTTTAGTTATTGGTGGCGGCAATCTCTTCAGAGGAGAAGAATTGAATCAAGATGGGATAGACAGAGTTGCAGGTGACCACATGGGCATGCTTGCAACTGTTATGAATGGCATAGCACTAAGAGATTCACTTGAGAGGTTGGGAGTAAAAACAAGAGTAATGTCAGCAATACCAATGCCAGGGATTGTAGAGCATTATGACAGAAGATTGGCCATTCAATTACTAGATGCAGGTTTTGTTGTAATTTTTACTGCGGGAACTGGAAATCCCTTCTTTACTACAGATACAGCAGCGTGCTTGAGAGCTATTGAGGTTGGAGCAGACTTAATGCTTAAAGCTACAAAAGTTGATGGTGTATATTCCGATGATCCCAAGATTAATCCAGAAGCTAGCCTATATAGAGACCTCACATTTAATGAAGCTATCTCTAAGAATTTAAAAGTAATGGATACCACAGCGCTTACACTTGCCAGAGACAATAAGATGAAAATTAAAGTATTTAATTTTCGTAAAGAAGGAGCATTACTTGATATAGTAAATGGTGGAGAAGAAGGAACGATAATTACAAATGGATAGTTACGAAAATATTATTGGGGACTGCGAGAATAGAATGCAATCTTCATTGAATAACTTTAATGATAATCTAAAAAAAATTAGAACTGGAAGAGCCAACCCATCCATGCTTGATGGAATAATAGTTGATTACTATGGGACTGAGACTCCATTAAATCAATGTTGCTCAATAACAGTTGAAGATTCTAAGACTCTAAGTTTATCACCTTGGGACAAGTCTCTTGTGCAAGAAATAGATAGAGCAATTCAAAAATCTGACTTGGGAATAAACCCAACTGTTGCTGGAGAGGTTCTAAGAATCATCATGCCTCCGCTTACTGAAGAGTCTAGAAAAGATCTGACTAAGCGTGCTAGAAATGAAGCAGAGAACGCAAGAGTTGCAATTAGAAACATCAGAAGAGATTCATTGGCTTCAATGAAATCCTTAGAAAAAGATGGTGAGCTAACTAAAGATGACATATCAGATTCTGAAAAAGACATACAAGAAATAACCAATAAATATATAAACTTGGTTGATCAATCCGTAGCTGCAAAAGAAAAAGACCTTCTAACAATCTAATGGCAAAACCAAAGTCAGTAGCCATCGTCATGGATGGAAACAGAAGGTGGGCAAAGAAAAATAATCTTCCTGTTTCACAAGGGCACCGTGCAGGAATTGAATCATTAACCAGAATCGTTAAGCATGCAAAAAATATTGGAGTAAAACATTTGGTTGTTTATGCATTCTCAACAGAAAATTGGAATCGTAAACAATTTGAAGTTAATGCTTTAATGAATTTAATCAATTTTGGAGCTGATACTAAATTAGATGAGCTTATTGGTAATGAAGTTAAGTTAAATTTTATTGGTGACCTTGACGAGCTTCCTGCTTCATCAATAAAGGCTATTAATAAGTGTAAAGAGAGTACAAAACAATTTGAAGGCTTTACACTAACCGTGGCAGTAAATTATGGCGGCATCTGGGATTTTATTAATACCTTGACCAAAGCAAAAAAAATAGCAACTTCTTTGACCGAGGAGAACTTAATCTCGCTAACAAGCTTTGGTGATGAAATTGACATCTTTATCAGAACAGGTGGAGAAAAAAGACTTAGTAATTTCTTACTGCCTAATATTGCTTACTCCGAATTGTTTTTTACTGAAAAATTGTGGCCTGACTTTAGTGAAGTTGATCTAGATCATATTCTCGCTGAATATAAATTAAGAAAAAGGAGATTTGGCGAATGAAATCCATTTCAATTTTTGGGTTTACCGGATCAATTGGTACTCAAGCGCTAAATATTTTGGAAGATTCAGAAGATTTTGTTTTTGATTTTTTTGTGTGCAATAAAAATATTGATATCGCAGCTCCAATAATTAAAAAGTTTTCTCCAAAATATGTCTTTATTGATGACAAAGGGGCCAGAGAAAAAATTAATCGGAGTGAATTTTCCTCAACTAGTTTTATTCCAGACTACGATGGTTTGCTAAAGCTTGTTAAAGAAAACCCAAGTGATATCTATCTTTCAGCTATAAGCGGTTTCAGTAAGGTAGAGCTTACTCTTCTGGCTGCACAATCTGGGAAAAGGCTTTTATTGGCAAATAAGGAGTCTTTAGTAATCATGGGGACCAGGCTTATGCAGATTATTAAAGAAAGTGACACTGATTTAATCCCAATCGACTCTGAGCACTACTCAGCCTACTTATCATTGAAGGAGTTAGATCAAGCTGAAATATCAAAGCTTATTTTAACAGCATCAGGTGGGCCGTTTGAAAGTGTGCCTCTTGAAAACCTAAAGAACAAAAATGTTACAGAGGCTCTTAACCATCCAAACTGGGAAATGGGAAGTAAAATTTCTATTGATTCTGCTACTTTAGTTAATAAATGCTTTGAAGTCATAGAAGCCCATCATCTATTTAACTTAAGTGGAGAGCAGCTAGATGTAGTAATTCATCCACAAAGCATCATTCATTCATTTGTAGAGTTTAAAGATGGATCGTATGAGGCTCAGATGTCTGAACCAGATATGGGGTTTCCTTTGTCTTATGGATTTTATAAACAAAGAGTTGCTTTCAGAAAGAATAAAACAGCAGATAAGATATTGCATGGCTTAAATCTGACTATAAAAGAATTTCCTCAAGATAGAAGTTTCTTATTAGACATAACTAAAGACATTATTCAGAACGGAGGCAATAGAGGATTGGTTTTCGCAGCTATAAACAATTATGCTGTTGAAAAGTTCTTAAACGAAGAAATTAGATTTATCGATATATATAATTTAATTAGAAGCAATTACGAGAAAATTGAAAAGAAAGACTTGTTTGAGCTTGAGGAATTAAACGAAAACTATATAGAAATTCAGGAACACATAAGAAATTGATATGTATATTTTAATAGGAGCAGTAATCTTATTCTTGGTACTAGTAACCTTCCATGAATATGGACATTATTCAGTTGCAAGGCTATTTAAAATAAAAATTCTAAAATTCAGCATAGGGTTTGGTCCAGATATCATTAACTGGAGAAATAAAGAAGGTGTAAGGTTCTCTTTGTCTGCAATTCCTCTAGGAGGCTATGTGGCATTCCATGATCCAGGGGATGTAGAGAACTATAACAAACTCTCAAGCGAAGAAAAAAAATACGTTCTTGCAAATAGGCCAGGAGTAGAGAAGGCTTTAGTGACGCTTGCGGGCCCTTTTTATAATTTTATTTTGGCTTTTGTAGTTTTTGCTTCTATTGGGATGTTTTTGCCACGTGAGTCTGATGTAGCTACTGCGCGGGTGACAGAATTAAGTGATTCAAAGTTATACCAGGTCATATCTATAAACAATGTTGCCATAAAAAATGCTCAAGAACTTGAGCTCAGATTTTTCGAGCAAACCGGCTATTCGGGCAATTTAGAAATAAAACTATTTGATTATGATATGCAAACTGAAGTAGTTTACTCAAAAGAGGTTACAGATTTAACCTTCCCTCAAGACAGGAGTCCATCTGCATATTTATCATTTCAGCCTATATTGGATTTTACTCCTATCATTTCATCAGTTGAGAAAGATAGTATTGCTTTCCAGTCAGGCATAAGGGCGGGAGACTTAATAACGAAGATTGACGACAAGGATGTTTTTTCTACTCTGCAAGCAAATGAGCTGTTAAACCAATTTAATAAAAGAATTTATATTGAGGTGCAAAGAGACGATCAGAAGCAATTCATTGCTTTGCCAATAAAACGTGAAGGTGAAATGTATGGCATCAGTTTAATGCCTGGAGGAAATAATATATATGAGTCTATTGCTTACGGTGCTAGCCAAACCTTCTTTTGGATTACAAACACATTTAAGTTTTTAGTAAGAACTTTTACGGGCAGTTTGGGTTTGGACAACCTTAGTGGTCCTGTGGGCATAGCAAAGGTTGCTGGAGAATCACTAAGTAATGGTATTATTCCATTTTTAATGTTGATGGCAATTTTAAGTATTAGTTTAGGAGCTTTTAACCTTTTACCCTTGCCAATGCTTGACGGCGGACAATTTTTGTTTATCTTAGTGGAGGAGTTAAAAGGTTCTCCAATTAGCATGAAACTAAAGACAGCACTTTTTAATCTAAGTTATTTATTAATAATGGTTTTATTCGTTTTTGTGATTGTGAATGATATTGGGAGACTGTTGTGAGAAGATTTTTCCTTCTAGTGTCGACTATATCAGCTCTTATAAGTGCTGAAATGGTTGTAGAAGACATTCGAATTCTTGGGCTCCAAAGAGTTTCTTTAGGTAGCGTGCTAGATACAATTCCAGTAACAATTGGAGATCGAATAAGCTCCAGAGATTATCAGAGGGTTATACGAACACTCTTTGCCACCGGTCAATTTGATGATATTGAATTGTCTTCTGAAGGCAATGTCCTTTACATTTCAGTGGAAGAAAGACCAACTATCTCATCCATTAAGATTGATGGGAACTCAGCAATAAAAACTGAAGACCTGCTAGGCGCACTTGGCTCAGAAGGAGTTGCCGAAGGCTCAGTCCTTAAAAGAGCTACTTTAGATTTAATTACTAAAGGCTTGCAGGCTCAATATTCACAACAAGGTAGGTATGGTGCTTCAGTCGAGGTCTCACAAAGAGATCGTCCAAGAAACAGAGTTGAAGTTAGCATAGAAGTTGATGAGGGGTCATCTACTGCTATAGCCTCGATAGAAATAATTGGAAATGAGGTTTATTCTGATGACGAGCTAAAACGAATTTTTGAGCTCTCTGAAGGTTCAATATTATCTGTTTTTACGAACGATGATAAATACACTCGAGAGAAGCTTGTAACCGATCTTGAAAATCTTGAAGCATATTATAAAGATCGTGGTTATTTGCAATACAGCCTTGAATCATCTCAGGTCTCAATCAGTGATGATCTTGAGGAATTATTTATAACGTTAATAATTAATGAAGGAGATCTTTATACTGTCAGCAATGCAAAAGTTTCAGGTGAAATTCCTCTAGAAAAAGAGTTTTTTGAAGAATTCATTAATATTCCTGAAGGTTCATATTACTCAGAGGCTTTAATAACAAACTACGAGGAATTCTTCGCAAATATTTTAGGGAACGAAGGCTATACTTTTGCGGAAGTGGAGGGTGTTCCAACCATCGATGAGGAAAATAAGTCGGCTGAGATAACATTTATATTTAATCCAGGTAGAAAAAACTACACTAGAAGAATCCTTTTTAATGGTAACGCTTTTACAACCGATGAGGTTTTAAGAAGAGAAATGAGGCAATTTGAAGGTGCCCCTGCATCGAACCAAAAAATTGAACAATCAAAAATTCTTTTAGAGAGAACTGGCTATTTTAAAACTGTAAACGTAGAGACTGTTCCAGTTCCAGGTGAAGAAGATTATGTTGATGTAATTTTTGATGTTGAGGAGCAACAATATGGAAATGTTGTTGGGGGTTTTGGATACTCTCAGTTTGGTTTTTCATTCAATTTCAATATTCAACAACAAAACTTCCTTGGAAGTGGTAATACCGTAGGTATTGGATCAAACGTCAGTGATTACTCAAAGAATATTTTTCTTCAATATGATAATCCTTACTACACAATAGATGGTGCAAGCAGAGGTTTTTCTCTGACCTTGAGGGAATTTGATTATTCAGCATTTGGTTTGACAGATTACAACACTTCAAGCTATGGTGCTGCGATGACATTTGGTTTCCCAATTTCTGAAATTCAGCGATTAGGGGTCAACCTTTCTTTTGATCATACTGAACTTCAGCAGCAAGGTCTTTCATCTAGAGAAATTCTTGATTTTACTCAAGCAGAAGGCTCAGAATTTGATACTTTTAAAGTTCAAGGATACTACACAAGAATTACACTTAACAGAGGACTTTTTCCTACAGAGGGTACTTTAAATCAGGTTTCACTTCAGACCACAGTGCCTGGATCAAGCTTGAATTATTTTAGATTGGACTATAAAAATGAATACTATCAGCCTCTATTTGGCGACTTTGTATTCAAAGCAGCCTCGAGAATTGGTTATACCGGTGCGTTTGGTGAAACAGATATACCTCCTTATTTCGAGAACTTTTATGCAGGAGGACCATACTCAATTAAAGGCTATGAAGCAAACAGTCTTGGGCCAAGAATCACACCAGTGCCATGCTATGGTTATGATTCGGAAAATGACTATTGCCCACCTTTGCAGGATACAAATTTTGACGGTGAGCCAGATACTCCAGCTTACAACCAATATGCAACCTATAGCTTTAACAGGCCAATTGGAGGAAATGCATTGTTTGAGACGAGTTTAAATTTAATTTTTAAACTTCCTTTTATTGAAGATAATAATCAGTTCAGGTCAGCATTTTTTATTGATATTGGAAACGTTTTCTCAACATTTTGTAAAAGTTATCAAACACAATGCTACAGTCCTAATTTTGAAGATTTAAGAGGTTCGTACGGTCTTGGGGGTAGTGCAATTACTCCTTTTGGCCCTGTAAGTGTTTATTTAGCTATACCATTCAACAATGACCCAATTGATAGGGTTAAGAGATTTGAGTTTACAGTAGGAAATAAATTCTAAAAACCTCGATTCTTGAAGAAAAGTTAGCTAAAATACCGTCACTTAAGGATTTAAATTATGAACATTATAAAAAAGACACTACTACTAGGTTTAATCGCTGTTTTTTCAGCAGCAGTTTTTGCTGAAGGAACTTATGTATTAAATGCTGAAAGAGCAATGCTGAGCACTCAGTATGCAAAAAATACATTTCAGAATCTTGAAGAAGATGCTGACTTTATAGCTGATAGAGAAAGACTTGAGCTTTTACAAGCAGAAGGTCAAGAGCTTGTTGAAAGTTTTCAGCAAGACCAAGAAACAATGTCAGAAGCGCAGATTGTGGCCATGCAGAAAAAAGTACAAGACAAGCAAAATGAAATTCAGTTTCTAGCAAATAAACTACAGACCAAGGCTCAAGAAGCACAGCAATCAGTTATAAATGATCTTTCAGCAGATTTTCAAAGAATTTTAGGTGAGCTGATTAATGCAAAGAGCATGGACATGGTTCTATCACCACAAGCACTATTCTACGCTGATCCAGATCTAGATATTACAGATGAAGTTACAGCTCTTCTTGATGTAGCTTTAGCTGAAAAATCTGACTAATAGATTTAATGTTTTCTATCTCCCTTGGTGAGCTTGCAACAAAAATAAATGGCAAGCTGGAGGGAGATAAAGACAAAATTATCCATCAATTACAAGACTCTCAAAAGTGTGACAGTGATTCAGTTTGCTACATTAAATCAAGTTTATATATTCAAAAACTATCCTCAAATCCAGGTGCTGTAATCACTACTGCAGATCTAGCAAAAGAAATAGATGGAAACAGCATTGTTGTTGAAGATCCTTATTTTAGCTTTGCATTAGCAACAAAAATTTTTAATGTGGGTTATGTAAAGCTAAACGAATCAATAGAATCTCAAATACATCCTAGTGTAAAATTAGGTCAAAATTCGGTAATAAATTCTAACTGTAAGATTGGAGAAAATGTAGTTATTCATGACAATGTTTCAATATATCCAAATACAACTGTAGGGGCTAATTGCATAATACATTCGGGTGTTGTTATAGGGAGTGACGGCTTTGGTTTCGCGCCTAAAAATAATAAGTGGCAAAAAATTTACCATCTTGGAGGCGTTGATATCGGAGATAACGTTGAGATTGGAGCCAATTCAGCAATTGATCGAGGTGTTCTTGGCAATACGCAAATAGAAGATGGCGTAAAACTTGATAATCATGTCCATGTTGCACACAATGTCAGGCTAGGTGCTAACACAGCAGTAGCAGCTCAAAGTGCATTTGCTGGCAGTGTCGATGTTGGTAAAAACTGTCAAATTGCAGGCCATGTAGGGGTAACTGGTCATCTTTCGATAGCAGATGGAGTTACTGTGCTTGCAAACACTCTAGTAACTAAATCAATCAATAAGCCTGGGGTTTATAGTGGAATCATGCCAATGATGGAGCACAATGAATCATTGAAATTTATTGCAAAATTAAAAAAGAAAAGTGAATAGAGAACAAATAGAATCACTCTTACCTCATAGAGAGCCCTTCTTATTCTTAGATGAGATAGTAAGTGTTAGTAGCAAAGAAGTGGTGGCTAAAAAAAAAGTGTCAATTGAAGAAGATTATTTTCGCGGTCATTTCCCAAACTATCCTGTCATGCCAGGAGTTTTGATTTTGGAGGCAATGGCTCAATCGTGTGGAGTTTTAGGGTCGCACATTATGGGCAAGAGCGCCAACAAGAAATCCGTATACTTATTTGCTGGCATAGATAAGGTAAGGTTTAAAAGAAAAGTTTTACCAGGCGATGTTCTTACAATAAAATCAAAAGTATTAAGTGAAAAAAGAGGCATCTGGAAATTCATTTCTGAAGCGCATGTAGATAAAAGCTTGGCATGCAAAGCAGAAATACTTTGTGCAGATAGAAGTTTAGATGAATAAAATACATCCTACTGCTATTGTAGATCCCTCATGTTCCTTGCATGAGACAGTGAAGATTGGGCCTTACTCAGTTGTTGGTCCGGATGTAGAGCTGGGACCTAACTGTGTTTTGAATGCACATGTAGTAATAAAAGGACCAAGTAAGTTCGGGTCAGATAATTCGTTTTTTTCATTTTGTGTTATTGGTGAAGACACTCCTGATCTTAAATTTAAAGGAGAAAAAGCTACTTTAGAGGTTGGCTCAAATAATACTTTCAGAGAATTTTCAAAAGTCCATAGAGGAACAGCTGCAGATCTTGGATACACCAAAATAGGTAACAATAATTTAGTCATGCCTGGAGTTATGATTGCTCATGACTGTGTTTTAGGGGACGATAATATTTTAGTCGATAATTGTGCTTTGGCTGGCCATGTAAAAATCGGTGATCATGTTACCTTGGGCGGATATACACTTGTGCATCAATTCTGCCAGCTTGGGTCTTATTCATTTACTGGAATGGGATCACATGTGACTATGGATGTACCAGCATTTATAAGAGTTGCTGGTAATCCTACAAAACAGGCAGGCGTCAATTCGGTTGGCATGGAAAGGAAAGCATTTTCCAAAGATCAGATCGCTAACATTAAAAAAGCATACAAAATCATTTATAGGGAAAATTTAAGAGTCGAAGATGCTGTTGAAAAGATAAAAGCAGATTGTGATTTAGATACCCATATCAATCTTTTTCTAGATTCTATTCACAGCTCAACTAGAGGCATTTTAAGATAGTTGAAAATAAAAGTTGGTATTGTTTCTGCTGAGCCCTCAGGAGATCTTCTTGGCTTGCAGGCAATTGAAGCACTTAAAACAAAATTTTCAGAAGTTGAGTGTGTTGGTATAGGCGGTGGCAAGTTATTGGAGTATGGCTTATCAGGCAACAGGAAGCCTATCCAAGTGATGGGATTCATTGAACCATTGCTCAACTTATTTAAGATACTTAGTTTCCGAAATCAGCTCATAAAAAAATTTAAACAAGAAGAAATTGATCTTTTTATTGGGATAGATTCTCCAGATTTTAATTTTGCAATTCATGAACAATTATCTAAAGCAGGCATAAAGACAGCACAATTGGTTTGTCCCTCTGTTTGGGCTTGGCGTCCAGGTCGGGCAAAAAAATTTAGATTTCTTGACTACATGCTGTGTATTTTTCCTTTTGAGGTTGGATACTGCTCAAATGTAAGAAAAGAGTCGTTTTTTGTTGGGCACCCGCTTGTTGGAGCTGAAGATGATTATGCAAATAATCAAAGAGAAGACATAATTGCTCTCTTGCCTGGCAGTAGGTCGTCAGAAATAAGGTTTAATCTTCCAGACATGCTCAAAGCTTTTAATAGTTTCAATGAAGAAAATAATTTTAAAGCCATAATCCCTGCGTATGACAGTTCTGCTCAAGAACAAATTAATAATCATATTAAATGCTTGGATAATATTTCTTGTGAGCTATCTCCATCGCTTGAGGTTTTAAGTAAATCAAAAGCTGCCATTATTTGCTCAGGAACGGCATCATTCGAGGCCTTGTTAGCAGAAACCCCAACTGTTGTAGTTTACAAAACCAATAGTTTTAATTATTTTTTACTTGATAAGTTTGTTAATTCAGATTTCATTGCCATTCCAAACATCTTGGCTAACACAAAAATTTTTGAAGAGCTTGTTCAGGATAGTTTTACACCAGAGGCTGTGAGTAATGAATTGCATAAACTACTAAATAACTTTGATCAAAAAGCAAATGAGCTCAAAGAGCTAAAAGGGCAACTTTCAAAGCCAGACTTTCAGCCTTTTGCAAATAAATTCTTTAATGATTGCCGGCGTTGATGAGGTAGGTTTAGGCTGCCTAGCTGGACCAGTGATCGCCTCAGCAATAGTTCTAAGCGGTAGAGGAGGTGAAAGGACTTATAAAGATTCAAAAAAAACTTCTGAAAAACAAAGAGCGGAAAATTATTATTTTTTAAGAAGAAACTGTTACTTTGGCATCGGCATTGCATCGCCATTAGAGATTGATCAGTTAAATGTGCTTAAGGCCAGTCATCTTGCAATGATTAGAGCTGTAAAGAGCTTGCCTGTGAAGCCATGCAAAATATTTATTGATGGTAAATATATTCCAGAAGGCATTAAAAATGCGGAACCTGTGATAAAGGGTGATCAATTGGTTCAAGAGATTTCAGCTGCTTCAATTTTTGCCAAATATTATAGAGATAGTTTGATGGCTGTTTATCATCTCCAATTTCCAAACTACAATTTTAAAAAAAACAAAGGCTATCCAACACTTGAGCATAAAGATGCAATTTCTGCTTACGGACTATCAAAGATTCATAGAAAAAGTTTTAAAATTTAATGATGTCTGAATTTATTCATCTACAAGTTAAATCACACTTCAGTATCAGCTCTGGACTACCAAAACCGAGTCAAATTGTAGATGCTGCAATAACAAACAAGATGCAGGCTGTTGCATTAACAGATAAAAATAGTTTTTTTGGACTTGTTAAGTTCTATAGGTATGCCTTTGAAAATGGTATTAAACCAATCTGTGGTGTAGATTTTGATATTTCAACGCAGATAGGAAAAACAGGCAACATTATTTTACTTGCAAAAAATAAAATTGGTTTAGAGCAGTTGTTTAAGTTAAGTACTAATGCTTTTGTTTCATCCAGCCAAGGTGAGCGCACAATAAAGGAAGAAATATTGCTTCAAAATTCATCTAACTTGATTTGCATCATGCCAACCTCATCTGAAGATGTGGTTGCATTGGCTCAAAATAATGAAAAAGAAATTAATCTTAAGCTAGATGCTTACCAAAGAGCCTTTGCCGATAACTTTTTTATTGGCAGTTCTAATTTTGGAGAAAGTTACAGTCAAGTCGCTGCGTCGGTAAGTGATCTTGCGTACGAAAAGTCTATACCAGCTGTGGCTTTAAACGATGTTTTGTTTCTTCATCCAGATGATCACTTAGCTCATCAGGCCAAAGTGGCCATTAATAGTGCCACACTACTTAAAGATGAAATGGGTAGCATTAAAGTTTCGCCTGAACAGTATTTCAAAAGTCATCAGGAGATGGAAAAAATACATCCCAAAACTTCTATTGAAAATGCTTACGAAGTTGCCAAGCTATGCAATGTTGTGGTCGGCGAAGGTGAGCACTTTTTGCCTAGATTTGAGGTTGATGAGCAAACGGATCTAGGAAGCTACTTGGCAAAAATTTCATCCTCAAAACTGGCTGACTATTTATTAGAAAATGAAGAGCTTGATCAAGCTGCTTACAAAGATAGGCTGGATTATGAGCTTAAGATTATTACTGAAAAGGGGTACCCAGGATATTTTTTAATTGTGATGGATTTCGTTAAGTGGGCCAAAGAGCAAAATATCCCAGTTGGTCCAGGTAGGGGTTCTGGGGCAGGCTCCTTGGTGGCATTTGTATTATCAATAACAACGCTTGACCCTTTACAGCATGGGCTTCTCTTCGAACGATTCCTAAATCCAGAAAGACCCTCCCTGCCTGATTTTGATATAGATTTTTGTATTGAGGGTAGAGATAGGGTAATTGAATACGTTCAGAAAAAGTATGGTGAAAAATCAGTTGCCCAGATTGGCACCCTTGGCACGATGGCAGCAAGAGGAGTTACAAGAGATGTAACTAGAATACTTGGAAAGCCATATGGTTTTGGCGATATGATTGCAAAAATGATTCCTTTAACTCCAGGAATTAAGCTTAAAGATGCCATTGAAGACTCTGAAGAGCTGCAAAATCTTCAAAAAGAGAATGAAGAAGCAGCTGAGGTTCTTGAGCTCGCGTTAAAACTGGAAGGTTGTGCTAGAAGCATTGGCAAACATGCTGCAGGTGTGGTGATTGCACCAAATGATATTCACGAATTTACCCCACTGCACTATGATTCAGAAACCAATTCTATGGCCACCCAGCTTGATATGTACGATGTCGAAGATGTAGGTTTAGTGAAATTTGATTTCCTCGGTTTGAGAACACTGACAGTTATTAATAATGCAGTCAGGTCTATTGAAAGTGTCAATCCTGATTTTAAGCTTAAGGAAATACCATTCGATGATGCCAAAGTATTTAATTTGTTAAGCTCAGGTAAGACGAAGGGGATATTTCAACTTGAATCCAGTGGCATGATTGACTTGATCAAACGTCTTAAGCCCGAAAACTTCTCTGACATTGTTGCTTTAGTTGCACTTTATAGGCCTGGACCACTCAATTCTGGTATGGCCGATGACTATATCAACAGAAAAAATGGTCGTGAAAGCATTGCATATCAACACACTAATTTAAAAAAAGTGCTCAATGAAACCTATGGGGTTTTTGTATATCAAGAACAAGTTATGGAAGCAGCACAGGTCCTAGCTTCGTATTCACTTGGAGATGCTGATAATTTGCGCCGAGCTATGGGTAAGAAAAAAGCAGATGTCATGGAAGAAGAAAAAGGCACATTTGTTGCAGGATGTAAAAATAACAACATCCCTGAAAACAAGGCCATTGAAATCTTTGACAATATTGAGAAGTTTGCTGGATATGGCTTCAATAAGTCTCACTCTGCTGCATACGCATTTATTGCTTATCAAACAGCCTATCTAAAAACACATTATCCATCCCATTTTATTGCTTCAGTGCTATCTTCTGAACAAGACAAGACCGATAAGCTTGAACCACATGTGAAAGATTGCGGTTTAATGGGCATTGAAATTTTACCGCCAAACATCAATACTTCATTTGAAACTTTTATAGTTAATGACAAAAATCAAATTGAATATGGACTTGGAGCTTTGAAAGATGTGGGTAGAAAATTTATTGAGGAAGTTTGTAAAGAGCGAGTCAAAGGCAAATTTTCGAGTTTAATGGATTTTGCATCCAGAATTGATCTCAGAAAAGGTGGTATTCGTTCATTGCAAAGTCTTGCAAAATCTGGTGCTTTTGATGAAATTGCCGACAGAGACTTAGCTGTTAGTTCGATGAGAAATTATCTTGAAGCCTCTGAACAAAAATTTAAGTCAAAAGAATCCGGTATGTTAGAAATGTTTGCTTCCAACGAGGACCTTAAGGTTAGTGAAGTTACAATCAAAAAACACTCCGAGCCAGAGAAACTTAAGATGGAGCTTGAATCTTTCGGATTTTATTTCAGCAAGCATCCTGTCTCACTACTGAGAAAAACACTCTCAGCAAAGCTTAACCCCATTAAAAAATTAGTGACCTCAAACAGTGAGAAATACATTCCTGTATTAATCAATCAAAAAAGAATTATCAAAAAAGGGACAAGCATATTTATTTTTTTAGAGGTTTCAGATGAAACTGGATTAATTGATGTCTCGGTTCCTCTTGAATTGCACGACTTAAAAAAACCGCTATTCAAAGAAAATTCATTGGTAGTAATTAAGGGTACTGTTGCGGCAGATGATTATCGCAGAGAAAACCTGGAAGACGTTGGCATAAAATTGCGGGCTACAGATATTTACCCTATTGATGTTGCTCGGTCGGTTGTGAACTCAGAAATTAGGTTAAGCTTAAGTAGAGAAAAGATGCAAACTTTAGGTAATGGAAAGTTTGAGGAGCTAGAAAGTTTAAGCTCGCCTGAAGGTGTGGGCGTAGTGCTTGAATTAAAAGATGAAAAACTCAATATCTCAAGTGAAATTAGAGTTGACAGTATGAAGATTTCCCTTGAGGATAGTACGTTCGCAAAATTAGATGAACTAATTGGCGAGGAAAACTATCAAATTTTTTAATGATGGATCAACACTTAGATTTTGAGCAGCCAATATATACCTGCTTAGAAAAAATAGAGGAGCTGAAAAAAGCCGTTCCTGCTCCAAAAAACTTGTCAGAGCAGTTGAACCAGTTGCAAATTGAAGCAGAAAAAGAAACTGCCAAGATATATAAAAACTTATCTCCTTGGCAAAAAGTTTTGGTTGCACGTCATCCCAATAGACCACATACCATAGACTATATAAACAACGTTTTTGATGGATTTGAGGAACTGCATGGTGATAGATTGGGCGATGATGATAAGGCTATCGTCGGAGGCTTAGCATTCCTTGATGAATATCCGGTTGTAGTTATAGGACATGAAAAAGGTCGTGAAACCAAAGATAGAGTTGCAAGAAATTTTGGCATGCCTCATCCTTCAGGATTTAGAAAAGCCAATAGGTTGATGAAGCTAGCTGAAAAATTTTCACTACCATTAATTACATTAATAGATACCCCCGGCGCTTATCCAGGGGTTAAGGCTGAGCACTCAGGTCAGCATGAGGCAATAGCAAAGAGCCTAGAAGTGATGTCAGATCTCAGAACCCCAATAGTCAATCTTGTTATTGGTGAAGGTGGCTCTGGCGGAGGTTTTGGCATTGGACTAGCAGATACCATTGCTATGTTGGAATATTCCATTTACTCAGTGGCTTCTCCAGAAGCCTGTGCTTCAATTCTTTGGCGTACAGCAGAAAATGCTGAACAAGCGGCAGAAGCATTAAAACTCGATGCCAGCAACTTAATTAAACTTGAAGTTATTGATAAAGTTGTCAATGAACCAGTCGGAGGGGCTCATAGGAACCATCAGGAAACATATCAAATAGTTAAAGATTTCTTTCTCAATGAGCTTTTATCTTTAAGCAAATTGTCAATAGATGATTTAACTGAACAAAGATACGCAAAGTTTATGAAAATTGGGTCTTAATGGACTTTTTCACATCTGAAGAATCTTCAATCCTAAACAATGCAAAGCAAGTTGTTGTGGCATTTAGTGGTGGGCCAGATTCAACACTGGCTTTAATAGCCACTAAAGCATTGCTTGGAGATAACCCAAAGCTGTTGGCAACTCATATCAATCACCAGCAACAAACTGATGCCGAGGGTTGGGAAGAAATTTGTGCCAAAGTTTGTGACAAACTAAATATATCTTTTCAAGCTCACAAAATTCATGTTGAGGTTAAAGACCAAGGTTTTGAGGCCGCCGCTAGATCAGCTAGACAAAAAATTTACAAAAAATACGGTGTAGGCACAGTTATAATTCTTGGACATCATGCCAATGATCAGGCAGAAACCATACTCTTTCGATTATTTAGAGGAACAGGCATAAAGGGACTGTCCGGCATGAAAAGAGTTTCTGAGTATGAAGGTATAACTTATATCAGACCTTTAATGGCACTAAGTAAAGACGAAATTCTTAGCCGATTAAGTGAAATCAATCAGGAATTTATATTGGATAAGACCAATATTGAAAGTAATTACAGTAGAAATTATTTACGCAATAAAGTAATCCCACTCATCAAAGAAAAATGGCCACATTTTGATAAAAGCCTAAACAGGATGTCTGCTCTTATTGGTAAGCAGAATGAGCTCTATGAAAGTTATTTGGCAGAAAAAATTGTCTCTTTGGGCGATAGCGAAGGCCTATTATTAGATGCTTTGATCGATCTCATACCATTTGAAAGAGCTGAAATTATTCGTTTTTGGTTAACTTCTCAAGGTTTTACCGTGCCTAATGAAAGCCAGATGAAAGAAATCGAGAAATCTTTCTTTCAATCAAGACATGATGCAAAACCTGTACTAGAATTTCAAAGAGACGACGGCCAAAATGTTGGTGTAGTTTTGTCAAAGTACAATAAATACTTAATAGCGGAGAAATTAGATGAGTGAACCCAAAGTCGTTTTTGAAGAGCATGGCGATGTTGCAGTTATAAAGATAAATAGACCCGAAAAAAGAAATGCTCTTGATAGGGAAACTGTCTTATCAATTAATGAGTGCACTGAAAAAGCAAAAGATAAGAAGTATAGAGCTGTTATTTTAACTGGTGCTGGTAACTCATTTTGTGCTGGCGCAGATTTAACAGAATTTTCAACCGTGGGTGATTTAGAATCAGCCCCAACAGTACAAGAATCTCTACACAATGGGTACCACATTGGTTTGGGCAATCTCATTAAGATGGATAAGCCAGTTTTTGCGGCTGTAGAAGGGCCTTGTGCAGGTATAGGGTGCGCATATCTGTTAAGTTGTGATGTTGTTGTGATGAGTAAATCTAGTTTTTTCCAGGTTGGTTTCTCAAAAATTGCTTTAATACCAGATGGCGGCACTAATTGGTTATTGACAAGAGCAGTTGGTTATCAAAAAGCCTTCCGGATGGCTGCTGAAGCTAAAAGAGTCAGCGCCGATGAATGTCTTGCAGTTGGCATTTGCTCAGAGATTGTTGATGATGGTAAGGTATTTGAAGAAAGTTTAAAGCTAGCACAATACTATGCCGATTTTGCACCAGGTGCAATTGGGGCAACAAAGAGCCTCATGCGTGAAAGTTTTGATAGATCCTATTTAAAGAATCTTGATGAAGAAGCTGATACTCAAGCAAACTTTGTTGGCAGTGCTGATAATCTTGAAGGCGTCATGGCTTTTATAGAAAAGAGAAAACCAAATTTTAAAGGCGACTGAAACAAAAATAGAAAACTTTTCTGAACATCATCTTAAGGATGTTCATGCCATAGAGTCGTATTCAAACCCAACCCCTTGGTGCATACAGACATTTAAGAAAATATTAGCTCAAAGATCTTTAAGCTTTGTTATTCAATCCGAGGAAAAACTTAAAGGCTTTTGTATTGCATCTATTGTTCTAGATAATTGTCATCTACAAAATATATGTGTCGCCCATCAATACAAGAGACAAGGTTTGGGAAAAAGAATGCTCGATACTTTAGTGATTAGGTGCCAAGTAACTAATATCAGAAAAATAATTCTTGAAGTAAGGCAGTCAAATGTGAAAGCACAGAAATTTTATAAAGATTTTGGCTTTAGCAAGATAGGTTGCAGGAAAGATTATTACCAACTTGATGAGGAAAAAGAAGACGCCTTAATTATGAGATTGCCTCTTCAAACGCAATTTTTATAGAAAAGTCTTCAAACTTATAGTTTTCAATGAACCCATTATGCCCACCATATTCAGTAAAGAGGATTCTAAAGTTGTCATTTTCAGCTAGATGTTGAAAAGTTGTTGATGGCACTACCTCATCGTCTTTAGAAGCAATAATTGTTGTTCTAGCCTGTAGCTCATCAACAACATTGTTGGTAATTTTATAAGCGGCAAAATAGTCATCAATATTCGTAAATTCTGGCAACATACTTGGTAAAAGCTTAGCAGTTATGGCTCTAAAATCTTTTATTTGGTAAATCTCTGAAAAATCATACTCAGGCCACTTATCTTCTTTATATTTAAAGCTCTTTTGCCATTTTCGTTTGTAGTACCATTTAAAAAAAGGTGATTGCATGGCTGCAATTGATTTTTCATGATCCACCATTGGACAGATTGCTATGATCTGTTTAATTTTTTTGGCTATCTCCAGCGTGCCAATCCGAATCGCATAATTGCCACCAAACGAAAAACCCATCAAAGCATTGGTATGTCTGTCATTGAGATAATTTTCTATGCACTCAGCGACAAGGGTGTGCTGTAAGGCATTAAAAATCTCTTTATTGAGTGGTAATGTATCGCCATGATCGACAGGATTGATACGAATGACATTCCAACCATGATTGTAAAAGTATACCAATGATGATTGCATGTAAGAGGTATCCTGATGCGAAAGATAGCCTGGAATAAGGAAAATTGTTTTGTTGCTTTCAGTTTGTAGGTTTTTATGAACGGATAATCTAATACCATTCCTACATGTAAAAATTTCCTTAATTGTATTTTTTGTTACTTTTTTGACAACTTTTTTATGCAGCTGAATGCGTAATTTACTTAGCAAAGTTGCTAAGAAGGCATTGCTAAATGGAAAGGGTGGTTTAAAATTTTTGTATTTATTATAGGAGCTGTTTAATGTCATCTTCCAGAGTTGCAGGTTCATCCAGAGAGCCATAGCGCCCGATAACATTGCCCTCCCTATCAACTATAAATTTTGAAAAGTTCCATTTAATTGGACCGGTGTCCATGAAACCTTTCTTGGCATTCTGTAGAAATAAGAACAAAGGGTTGGCATTGTCACCATTGACATCAATCTTGGCAAACAAAGGAAATGATATTGAAAAATTGGTTTCACAGAAATCTTTAATTTCTGTTTCACCACCTTGTTCTTGGGCGCCGAATTGATTGCAGGGAAAACCAAGCACAACAAACCCCTGATCTTTATAAGCATCGTAAAGTTTTTGCAGGCCTTCGTACTGAGGGGTAAAGCCACACTTGCTAGCCACATTGACAATCATTAAAACCCTACCTTTGTATTCAGACATGGCAACTTCATTGCCGTTAATATCATTTACTTTGTAATCGTAAATAGATTCTTTCATAATGCATTAATGCCCCACTTAAATGAACTAATAATTTTAAAAAATTTTTCTGATCTCAGCAACAGTGAGCTATACAAAATACTTGAACTCAGAATAGAAGTTTTTACAGTTGAGCAAGACTGCGCTTACCAAGATCTTGATGATAAAGACAAAGATTGCCAACACTTATGGCTTGAAGATAATGGCGAGATTCTTAGTTATGTCAGAATCAATCCGCCAGGTATTAGATTCCCTGAACCATCACTGGGGCGCATCGTGACCAAAGCAAATGCACGACAAAAAGGGCATGCCGAGACATTAATCATTAAAGGGCTGGAAATAATTAAAGCAGATTATGCTATGCCGACAAAAATTTCAGCTCAAAGCTATCTCGAAAACTACTATTCCAAGTTTGGTTTTGTAAAATGTAGTGAGGAATACTTGGAAGATAATATTCCGCACATTGAGATGATAAAAGATGCATAAAATCAGTCGATCAGCGGTCGAACAACACTTAAATTGTCAGAGATGTTTCTATTTGGCTTATGTGCATAAAATTAGACCACATAGCTTGCCCTTCACACTAAACAGTGCCGTGGATAATCTTTGTAAAAACGAATTTGATCATTACAGAGCCAAAGCCGAACCCCATCCCTTATTCATTGAGCATGGGATTGATGCTGTACCTTTTGCTCATGAAAAAATGGATGAGTGGCGTAGCAATTTTAAAGGGGTGAGATACATCAATGAAGCCGATGGCTATAACTTTGGCGGTGCGGTCGACGATATTTGGCAAAAACCCTCAGGCGAGTTGATAGTTGTTGATGTTAAGTCAACTGCTAAAAATGTATTTGATTGGGAAGATACTTATGCTAAGTGGGACTATGCCAAAGGGTATCAAAGACAGTTAGAGATGTACCAGTGGCTGCTAAAGAAGAATGGTTTCGAAGTGGCCAAAGAAGGCTATCTGGTTTATTACAACGGCAAAAAGAACGAACCAATGTTCAATCAAAAACTTGAGTTTGATTTGCATCTTGTAAGACTTGAGTGCGATGACGCTTGGGTCGAGCAAGCTGTACTGGATGCCAAGCAAACACTTGATGGCGAAATGCCACAGGCTTCTAAGAGTTGTGAGAACTGCAATTACTTAAGAAAACGTTGGGAAGTTTCTAATAAAGATTCTAAAGACTTACTTTAAGTTGCTCATGCCACCATCAACAGGGAAAACCTGACCTGTGACCCAGTTCTTGTGAGCATCCAACAAGAAATCAATGGTTTTGGCCACTTGTTCTGGTGAGCCAATTTGTTTCATAGGGTTTCTTTCTTCATTCGCTTCAACCTGTCTTTCGGTTTTCAGCAAATTTCCAGCCATTGGTGTATTGGTAAGACTTGGAGCGACCACATTAAAGCATACTTTAGCGGCAGCATATTCTGCTGCTAGCGCTTTACTCATGCCTTCTAAAGCTGATTTGGCAGCTGATATGCTGGCATGATATGGCAAACCAAGATTGGCAGCCACTGAGGAAATAAAGACTACACTGGCACCATCTGCTTCTTTTAACTGGTTAATGACTT